>DATNPC010000261.1:0-5249 GCA_036703375.1 Allocoleopsis sp. | reverse complement strand
CGAGCAAGCTAGTCCAAGCATAGGTTTGGGTCGTCCAGCCTACTGCCTTTAAACTACCGCCCACTTGCCACATCACCTGTACGACTAAAACTGAAAGAATCGCAAGACTGATAGCGCCAATCCAAACATAACCCGTGCGATGATACCCCCACAGAGGCTTACTATCAGACATCTGTCCGAACCATACTCGTGCTGGAGAGACAAATAAAGTCAAGGCAAGAATGACGGTGCCTAGCGTTGCTGGCACACCCAATTCTCGAATGAGCACTCGGTTTAGTACGCCAAAGACGAGGACTGACATCATGCCTAGTCCTACTTGAAATAGACCTAATCGGAACATGGTCACCAGACCAATCCTAGGAATTGTCTTGTCATGAGCCAATGACTCAGACCGATCTTGAGAGAAATTACCAGTTTCCATTGCTGTCTATCGCGATCGCTTGCCGCCGTCAGTTTTGTCTTTATCTTTCTAAAGTTATACGAGAATTAGCGACCTCTAGGGCGTGTCATCAATTAGCTACACATCCCGTACCAGTAGTGAATTCTGGCTGTCAGGCTCGTTCGAGCTTTATAGCCGTAAAAGCCTTGCTCTGACAGCATTCTACATTTAATTGATGACACGCCCTAGGAGTTATGGGGGATTAATTGCAACGATAGACTAAGAATCATAAAAAAATGTAAAGAGCAAGGGGTTTGACGATGCAAACGATCGCTTTAGGTCAAAATGGTCCAACTGTGACAGCCTTGGGGATTGGTACTTGGGCGTGGGGTGACAAATTATTTTGGAACTACGGCAGCGATTACGGGACGTCGCAGGTACGAGAAGCGTTTGAGGCAACTTTGGATTCGGGGATTAGCTTTTTTGACACTGCCGAAGTTTACGGGTTGGGAGAATCTGAGAGACTTTTGGGACGATTCATGAAAGAGTTAGGGCGTCCCGCACAGATTGCGACGAAATACTTTCCTCTACCGTGGCGCTGGACAAGCCAGTCTGTTTCTGATGCCTTGACAGAGAGTTTAAAACGGTTACAGGTGGAGCAAGTTGCTCTGTACCAAGTCCACATGCCGTTTAGCTTCTTAATGAGCCAAGAGACGCTGATGAATGCCCTTGCTGATGAGGTCAAGCGCGGCAGAATTGCAGCTGTTGGAGTCAGCAACTACTCAGCCGAACAGATGCGAGAAGCTCACGGCTACTTGGCGGCGCGTGGCGTGCCTCTAGCGGTGAATCAGGTGCAATACTCGTTGTTATCCAGGAAAATTGAACGTAACGGTGTCTTGGATACGGCACGTCAGTTAGGCGTGACGATTCTTGCCTATAGTCCTTTGGCTCAAGGGCTTGTGACGGGCAAATACACGCCTGAAAAGGACTTCAAGTTTAATGATGCTCGCCGAATTGACCCTCGCTTTAGCAAACAGGGTTTGGAAAAAATTGCTCCTGTTGTGAGTCTACTGCGTCAGATTGGTGAAAAACGCGATCGCACGCCTGCTCAAGTGGCTCTCAACTGGTTAATTGCTCAAGGCGTTGTTCCCATTCCCGGCGCAAAAACCGCTCAGCAAGCAAAACAGAATGCTGGAGCTTTAGGTTGGAGTTTGAGTGAAGAGGAAGTTGCTCAAATAGACCAGATTACTCGCCCTTGGCTCAACTGATTTTTGGTAAAACGCGATCGCATAATCCTGTAGGCGTATTGCAGACCTACCAAAGAGAAGGCAGCGTTCTCCCTTAAGGGGGATGTTTGTTCTTGAAAAACGATCCATCCTAACAGTAGGTTTTACCCGTGGTTGCCCGTTCTAGAGAAGAGGAGCGGGTTTTTCGTTGTTTAGAGCGCTGATTCAGTCATCAAAATCAGGGGTAGGGGCGTCAGCGTTCGGGCGATGTCGATTGCTCAAACCCTAATTGGTTTGTCCGATTGCTAACGCTCGCCAGCTTGCTACCGCTACGCTAATACTCTTATGGCAGAAAAACTCATCGAACAGTTGGAACTGGGAGAAGAGTTATCGCGTCAGCCGTCAAAACAGGGTTATCAACCAAGGAGAAATTCAGATGTTGCAATTTTCCGCCACAGCAACTCTTACTGTGCTAACTGCTTTAATTGTCGGTGCTGTACCCAGCTATGCTCAAACCAACTCCAGCGAGTCAAATACCACGCAAATCCAAGTTGACAATACGTCTCGCCTCGGATTGGCTCGCGCTCAAAACTTAGCACGCATGGCTGCGGAGAAGGCAAATGGGGGCTTGGGCAACTATCGCGCTGAAAGTTCGATGTATGGCTCGCCCTTGAAAGCTCCATATAAAGAAAATGCCGACGGTTCTTGGACATTCACCTTCACGGGGCACAAACCTGACTCAACGACTCCTTTTGTCGAAAGCGTTGTCACCGTTGCTCGGGATGCCTCGAAAGTGAATGTAGACTACAACGGAGCTATCCGCTCGGCGGGTCAATAATACCAAGCTTTTCAACAGACAGCCCCAAGCGTTCACCGCATCAAGCGATCGCTTTCAGGTAGAGGTCGAGGCTAAAAATAACAGAGGCAGGACTTACGCACGAACACCACATGTAGGGACAATCCCCCCGTGGTTGCCCCGTTTTTACGCAAAATGTAGAGGCAATGCGTAAGTCCTAAGAAGGTAAGGGTAAGCCTAGACTTGCCCTTACCCTCAACCGTATTTTTTGTAGATGCAATGCTCAATATTGCATAACCTTCAGTCCAGCCGGAGATAGATATCACAGAAGGCGCTGAAGGATAATGAGATGTTTTCTAAAGTTTTATTAGCTACGTTGGCAGCGACTGGTACTCTAACTGCCTGCAATATCTTCTCAGCCGTTGCTTTACCTGTCAAGACTCCAGATGCTATTTCAACTCCTCTAGTAGCAGCTACATCAGTACAACAAGACCCACTCCTCCATGTTCTCAACGGACATGCTAGCAGCGTGAACTCAGTCGCGCTGAGTCCGGATGGCAATACGTTCTTTAGTACTAGTACAGATGGAACGATTAAAGTCTGGAATCTCACAGATGGCAGTCAGGTGCGTACTATCAGCGGTTTATCGGGCGGGGCAACATCGCTGGTGGTAAGTCCAGATGGCAAAATGCTTGCCGCAGCAGTAGGAAGAAATATTGACCTATGCAACTTGGAAAGTGGCGGAGCACTTCGCACGCTTAAAGGTCATGCAGGTGCAGTGAGGTCGATGGCGATAACGCCGGATGGGAAGACGCTGGTGACAGCAAGTCTGGATAAAACCATCAAGCTATGGAACTTACAAACGGGAGAGCTACAAGATACGCTTACAGGTCATTCTGACTGGGTAACGGCGGTGGCAATTAGCCCGGATGGGGAGACGTTGATTAGTGGCGGTGGAGGTTCCGACCCATCTATCAAGATTTGGAATTTGCGAAAGCGGAAGTTACTGCAAACTATCCCCAACCAATCTGGTCAAGTTAATTCCATTGCGATTAGTCCCAACAGTCAGACGTTTGCTGCCAGTACTGAAAATAAGATTCAGATTTGGGATTTCAAGAGCAATCAGCTGCTACATACCCTGACAGGTCATACGAGTGCAGTTCTCTCCGTCGCCTTCAGCCCCGATGGACAGACGTTGGCTAGTGCGGGTAGCGACCAAAGTATCAAACTTTGGGATGTAAAAAGTGGAAGTCTACGGAGTACGCTGACCGGACATTTAGGCTCGGTTTGGTCGGTTGCCATTAGTTCGAATGGGCAAACGCTGGTCAGTGGTAGCGATGACAAAACGATTCGGCTATGGAGAGCATCTCGTTGAACTATAAGGTGAGATGGCTTCTCATTGCTGTTGATTTAAAGGGGTGGGTCGTTGAGCAGCAACTGCGTTGAGTCAACCAGTAGATTGTGAGTCTGTCGTTGGTCTTGAATCGCTCTAAACGTTTCGATAATTGGCTCTAAACAACGTTTGGCATCTTCGTATCCAAGGCGTTTGAGTTCTGCTATGCGATCGCTACTGAAGTCAAGCAGACTACTAACTGAGCCAAGAATTGGAGTATCAAACTTGTTAATTCGCTGTTCTGGTCTAATTTCAATTACGGTTTGCTCTGCGAAGTTGTGGCGATTCCATACTTGTCCGTTGTCTAAATGAATGACGATCGCATGAGTGCATCCTCGTGCCGCCAGCGCTCCAAGCGGAATATTATCGCCTAAGGCTCCATCGACATAAAACTGACCGTTAATTTCTCGTTGAGGAAAGGCTAAGGGAATTGCAGCACTAGCGAGGAGTACGTTGTAGAGGGTTTCGTCATCCTGAAACTTTTGAGCGCATAGCCATTGTGCCTTTGTACCTGTCCTAGCGCGAATTAGATCGACTAAGCTCATCAGTAAATCGTAGTCGATACCAGGGATTTTCAAAGCCAGAAAAACCGTAACCCATAACTCAGTACCCTGTCGCAAATCGGCTAAGTCTACTGCTTCGCGTAACAGGCGCTCGATGGGTTCTGGGTCGAAGATAACAGTGCTATCTGGTAGTAACTGTAGCTGGACTAATAAATCGAGCGACCACTTTTGGAACGTAGGGACGAGGGTTTGAGCCGCATAGCTCAATGTCCTGAGTACTGTCCCTGTATTGGGATGGAGAATCTGTTCGTAACCGAGTCGATCCCAAAGTTCGTTGAGGCGACGGACGCCTCGATCGAAGGGCGGATGTGCGGCTAAGACGGCACCGTTAAGAGCGCCAATGCTAGTACCAGCAATAATTTCTGGTTCTATGGCTGTTTCTTCGGCAAGATACTTGAGCGCACCAGCTTGATAGGCTCCTTTGGCACCGCCACCGACTAAGACTAGCCCAACTTGGGGAGTAGCAGATTTCATGAGTTTCAACTTCTCGATAGGATGGCTACACAGTCATTAGCGGTTTCTTCAATGACGGTGGTGATAAATTCTCGTGCGTCAGTGGTGTGGGAGACGGAGCCAATTTGGGCACGACAAAGTGCGATCGCACTTTGCCCTGGTTTACTCGGTCTTGCTTCTTCTGGTAGTGTTGCGAGTTCTAGGGTTGTTCCAAGAGCAAACAACATCGGTGTATTTTGAAGGCGTTGTTGTGGGATTGAGCGAATTTCGAGTAAGGCGGCTGATAGGTTGCGATCGCCTTCTGCCATTTCTACCCAAGAATGGTCTAGCAAGTCAGCGAGTCCAAAGAAGCTTTTAGGCAGTTGTTTGCTGGTAGAGAGGATTTTATTAACTAGTAATGAGCGATACCGATTTGTATCTCCCGTTTCCAGTTCGTAGG
>DATNPC010000260.1:0-2534 GCA_036703375.1 Allocoleopsis sp. | reverse complement strand
CTGTTGTTCCTGGTTGAACTGTTCTTAATTCATCAATAATTCCTTGTAACTGGCTAGCTATGAAGTTACGATTCTGTTCTAAAGAGGCAGCATCAGTGGGAAGAGAAGCCAGAAGCCGTTGTTTTTGGGATTGAGCTTGTTGTAGTGCCTGTACCGAATCCGCCTCAGCTTGCCGTCTGATCTTGACTTGTCCCAAGTTGTTGTTATACTCAGCTAGTAATTTTTGCGCCTCTGCATAACCTGCTAGGTCATCTTTAGGAATTTGTTCGAGGCGAGTAATGGCTTGTTGCCATAAATTTTCTACCTGCTGCCACTCGATAACGGTATGAGGTGGGTTTTGTCCGGCTTTGGCAGCTTGCCAAGAAAATTGTCGTGCGGCTGCAATCAAAGTGCTGATGCGCTCGCTTCCGGCCGCTAGTCCAGCAACGTCTTGAAAGTCACGCTGGTAATTTTTCAGTTTGGCTTGTGCTGCTTTTCCAGCAAGAGTCACAACAGGGACTTGCCCAAGCTGCTCGATCGCTTCACGCCAAGATGCGATCGCAACCTGTTTATCGGTTGGCGTTGATGAGTGTTGATATTGCTGTTTGGCTTTCAACAGCGCCTGTTCGCTGTCCGTTAGCAACGTTTGAGCATTCTTTTCTTGAAATACCTTGGCTTTTAGTTGTCCCACCTTTGTACGAGCAGAATTGAAGCCATAGATACTGAAGCGTGAGTCATACCACCAATATCGGTATTCTGACCAATCGTTCAAAAAGGTAATGGGCAGAGCATCGAGATGGTTTTGGGCTTCATTCACCTTTTGCTCGCCCAACTCTAAATCGGCGGCACTGGTGGGGTTTTCAATCAGTTGTTGAGCTTGTTCAACGGAAGCGATCGCTTGACGGTAATGAGAGTCTATGCCCATGTAACTGGGCAACAGCAAGATTGGAGCCTTTTGCACCACTGGGCGACGAATTACTGGGTAAGGTAGGTTTGCCACCCAAACCACACCAACGGGGATACCCAGTAAAATTGCAGTCCAGATAATTTTGCTGAATATTCCTCGCTTCGCTTTAGCTGGCGCAGATGTAAGGTGAGGATAAGTTGCGTAGAACTTCGCGTCTGCTTCTTTTTGCAGTTCAGCCAGAGACTTTGAAGATTTTTGAGGTGGCACTGTAGGCTTGAGCACAACTGGCTGCGTGCTTTTGACAGACGGGTCAACATCGAGGTTGTTCTGAGCTTTTCTGCGTAAGAATTTGAAAGGGAGGGGATTCAAACCAGCCATACACAATCTTCATAAGCAACTTACTTCAGTATTCCCGTAGGTAGATGCCCCCTTACCATTTCCTCGCACAAGATTTCCCGCTGCTTAGGTGGATTCAGCTCTTGCAGCAATGTTTATGATAAAAACCATTATTTTCCTGTTATTTATCCTCTTAATTATTGCTTTAATTTTCGGGATAGAGCCGTTCACTAAACTAAAGCGCAGATGGATCGCTCGCAAACCTTTTCCCTCTGAGTGGACTGTCATTCTGGAGCGAAGCCTTCCCCTTTATCAATACTTGCCAGTTTCCTTGCGTAAGCGGCTGCACGGACATATGCATGTGTTTCTTGCCGAGAAAATGTTTAAAGGGTGCGGAGGATTGCTGCTAACTGATGAAATTAAAGTGACGATTGCGGCAATAGCGGCTCTGCTGTTACTCAATGAACGAGGAAGTTACTTCTCCAAGCTTCGTCTCATTCTCGTTTACCCCAGTGCTTTTATCGCGAATCAGGCTACCTCATTAGGAAACTATTACCTAGAGGAGCAACAAGTGAAAGCCGGGGAATCATGGCGTACTGGTATCGTCGTGCTTTCTTGGGAGAATATCCAATACGATGTTAAGCATTGGCAGGATGGACGCAATGTAGTTCTTCATGAATTCGCCCATCAGTTAGACCAAGAAGCAGGAAATGCCTCGGGTGTGCCGATTCTTGAGAAACGGTCAGACTATGTAACTTGGGGGCAGGTGTTTAGGCAAGAATATGAGCAATTGTGCCGTGCAGTTGAACGAGGCGTGGAAACAGCGATTGATGAATATGGCGCAACCGATCCAGCCGAATTTTTCGCTGTTGCTACAGAAACTTTTTTTGAAAAACCTGTCCAACTGCAAAGAAGTCATCCTGACCTCTATCAGGAGCTAAAACGCTACTATAATCTCGATCCAGAGGAGTGGGTGAGAGAGTTGACCTGAAGTGGCGATTCGCGATCTACTAGAACCAAGAACGGAAGATAGCCTCTTAAGCGTGAAGTTCAACAACATAGTGCAAGACGGCAGAAGGTAAGAAAGCTTGTACAGTAAGCGTTTTAACCTGTTTGGACGGGTGGGTTATTTTCGCCGCACTGCACTAGCTTCTCACAGATTTTCGGGTAGGAAGAATTGTCCTATTGTTAAGAAAGGATAGCGATCGCGGTGGGACAACCAACCCCGAAAGGAGAGATTCTCGTTAACATAAGGAATTTTAAACTAGATTTAGTCAATAGACTTGGGCCATGTCTCGTTGATTAGCTGTTG
>DATNPC010000259.1:0-4068 GCA_036703375.1 Allocoleopsis sp. | reverse complement strand
GACCAACTTAGTAAACGTTCCCATCACCAGTCTGAGCGGTAAATTCAGCTCATCGGGACGGTGATTGAGACCACCCGCACAGTTGATTAAGACACCACCGGCACTCAGTTCAGGGTACTCAGCTACTACCATGAGACTCAGCAACGCCCCAATGGAGTTACCAATGAATACAGTCGGTTCGGCGATGTGAGCCTCCCAAAAATCCTTCAACTGCTGTTGCCACAGTTCCAAGGTATAGGAGATAGCCGGTTTATCAGAACCACCAAAGCCTAAAAGGTCAACGGCAAACACTCGGTAGCCATCTCCCGCTAGGACAGGAATATTCTTGCGCCAGTGTCCAATGGATGCGCCAAATCCGTGAACCAGCACTAAGGGCTTACCCGTACCCATGACCGTGTATTGAATCTGGTAGCCTTGCCAATTCCAAACGTGCTTTTCAATCGTGTTTGTTAGTTGCTGTAAGGTTGTCACGGTATTTTATGAAGATTCTTTAACTCTTTATTGATAATAAAGTTTCCTCACCTAGGCTGCACCAGCTAACTTCATTGGCGCTCTCTCGTTGGGATTCAATCCCCGCACTTTACCGGGTCGCTCATGGTTGGAATGTGGAATCGCGGCTAGCGTTCCTGAGGTGATTCAATTGTGAGGGAGTTCTCATCCCCGCTTCAGCCGTCTCTACTAGCTTTTAGCTTGCGATCGCCAAGGGGCAATTTCAGAAGCGACCACAATCCATCTGAGATCGTCCCTCTTTCCGATAAGATTAAAAAATGCTTAGAACCAGCTACTAGGGCTGGAGAGCTTCAAGTGCCTAGTTGAGGAACATTATATGAGCCAAGAGATTTTTGAGAAAGTCAAGAAAATAGTTGTCGAACAATTGGAAGTCGAGCCAGAGGCAGTGACGCCTGAAGCGAACTTTGCCAACGACCTAAACGCTGATTCCCTGGATACCGTTGAACTCGTCATGGCGCTGGAAGAAGAATTCGACATCGAAATTCCTGACGAGGCAGCCGAGCAAATTGCTACGGTTCAAGCTGCTGTAGACTATATCAGCAATAAAGTCGAAGCTCCGGCTTAAATGACTGCTCCTGTTCACTTTCTAGTTCTGCGTTCTGGGTGTGTAAGCCCTGTTTTACTGGCATCATGACAAACTTTGAACTGAAACGCGTCGTTGTTACAGGTCTCGGCGCGATTACACCAATAGGCAACACGTTAGCTGAGTACTGGGAAGGGTTGTTGAGCGGACGCAACGGAATTGGTCCGATTACCTTGTTTGACCCTTCTCGGCACGATTGCCGATTTGCCGGAGAGGTGAAAGGCTTTGACCCGCATCAGTACCTGGAGCGTAAAGAAGCCAAGCGGATGGATCGCTTTGCCCAATTTGGGGTGTCTGCAAGCAAGCAGGCTCTAGCCGATGCTCAGTTTGTAATTAACGATCTGAACGCAGAACAGGTGGGTGTAATTATTGGCACCGGCATCGGCGGGCTTAAGGTGTTAGAAGACCAGCAAGAGGTCTACCTCACCCGCGGTCCCGATCGCTGTAGCCCGTTTATGATTCCGATGATGATTGCGAATATGGCAGCCGGTCTGACAGCAATTCATACGGGGGCAAAAGGACCCAATAACTGCACCGTTACCGCTTGTGCGGCGGGTTCTAATGCGATCGGGGATGCATTCCGCTTGGTGCAACGAGGCTATGCTCAAGCGATGATTTGTGGAGGCACCGAAGCCGCTGTCACACCTCTGTCCTTAGCCGGTTTTGCCGCTTGTAAGGCGCTGTCGTTTCGTAATGATGACCCGACCCATGCGAGTCGCCCCTTTGACCGCGATCGCGACGGCTTTGTCATGGGAGAAGGTTCAGGAATTCTGCTGATTGAAGAACTGGAACACGCTCTATCACGCGGAGCAAAGATTTATGCCGAAATGATCGGTTATGGCATGACCTGCGATGCTTATCACATTACCTCCCCTGTACCGGGCGGAGAAGGTGCAGCCAGAGCAATCCAGTTGGCAATGAAAGACGCAGGAATTACTCCGGAACAAGTTAGCTACATCAACGCTCACGGTACCAGTACACCGGCAAACGATGCGACTGAAACGGCTGCAATCAAGAAGGCTCTAGGCGAACAGGCTTATCAGGTAGCCGTTAGCTCGACCAAATCAATGACGGGTCATCTACTCGGTGGTTCTGGTGGTATTGAGGCTGTCGCTACTGTGATGGCAGTCGCTAACGACCAAATTCCACCGACTATTAATTTGGAAAACCCAGACGAGGCTTGCGACCTTGATTACGTACCGAATAAGAGCCGTAGTCAAACGGTAGATGTGGCACTATCCAATTCTTTTGGCTTTGGTGGTCACAACGTCACGCTAGCATTTAGGAAATATCGCCAAGACTAATACAAATGAAAACCTTTTACGGTTGAGCATTTTCATGTAGCCTAAAGAGTAGTTAGGTATAAATACCTAATTATGCCAGCCTTGCCCATCGATCCTGAGTAATGGGATGATGGGTTTAGCCTTGGTGCGACCGAGAGCAATCGAGTTTTAACTCACACACTATATTGCATTCAACCTGAGTTCCCTAGAGTCGTCATTTAATTAGAAATTATGGCCGTTGCAACCCAATCACTCGAAGAACTTTGTATTAACTCAATTCGCTTTCTAGCGATCGACGCTGTACAGAAAGCGAATTCTGGTCATCCAGGGCTGCCCATGGGCGCGGCTCCTATGGCATTTGTCCTTTGGGACCGCTTCATGCGGATTAACCCGAAAAATCCGAAGTGGTTCAACCGCGATCGCTTTGTCTTGTCGGCGGGCCATGGCTGTATGTTACAGTACGCCCTAATGTACCTAGCTGGCTACGACAGCGTGACGCTAGACGATATCAAACAGTTCCGCCAGTGGGGTTCCAAAACCCCCGGTCACCCCGAAAACTTCGAGACCGAAGGTGTGGAAGTGACCACTGGACCTCTGGGACAAGGGATTTGTAATGGTGTTGGTTTAGCGATCGCAGAAGCCCATTTAGCTGCCAAGTTTAACAAGCCCGACAGCAAAATTGTTGACCATTACACCTACGTCATTTTAGGTGATGGCTGCAATATGGAAGGCGTCTCTGGCGAAGCTTGCTCCCTCGCCGGACACTTAGGCTTAGGTAAGCTGATTGCCCTCTACGACGACAACCATATTTCCATCGACGGTTCCACAGATATTGCCTTTACCGAAGATGTGGGCAAGCGCTTTGAAGCTTATGGTTGGCACGTTCTACATGTCGAGAACGGCAACGATGACTTAGACGCCATTCAAAAAGCGATCGAAGAAGCCAAAGCTGTTACCGACAAGCCTTCCATGATTAAGGTAACAACAACCATCGGCTACGGCTCTCCCAACAAATCCAATACCGCTGACGTTCACGGTGCGGCCCTCGGCTTAGATGAAGTCAAAGCCACTCGCGAAAACTTGGGTTGGGAATACCCCGAATTCGAGGTTCCTGAAGACGCACTCAAGCATTTCCGTAAAGCAGTCGAGCGCGGCGCTCAGCTAGAAGATGAATGGAATAAGACCTTTGCTGACTACAAAGCGAAGTATGCCGAAGACGCGGCGGAATTCGAGCGGTTGCTCAGCGGCAAACTGCCAGAAGGATGGGAACAAGCTCTGCCAACCTATACCCCAGACGATAAGGCATTAGCGACTCGTAAGAATTCAGAAATCGTCTTAAACGCGCTGGCAAAAGTTCTCCCCGAACTGATTGGGGGTTCTGCTGACCTCACTCACTCGAACTACACCTTGTTGAAAGGGTTCGGTGACTTCCAAAAAGGGCACTACGAAAACCGCAACCTGCGCTTTGGGGTACGCGAGCATGGCATGGGCGCAATTTGCAACGGCATTGCGCTGCATGGTTCGGGATTAATTCCCTATGGTGCTACCTTCTTGGTATTTACCGACTACATGCGGGCTGCCATCCGACTGTCAGCGCTGTCTCTGGCCGGTGTTATTTGGGTAATGACCCATGACTCGATTGGGCTTGGGGAAGATGGTCCAACACACCAGCCAATCGAACACATCGCTTCT
>DATNPC010000258.1:0-9604 GCA_036703375.1 Allocoleopsis sp. | reverse complement strand
GGTCACTGGTCACTGGTCACTGTTCACTGCTCACTGTTCTAAAAGTGTTTGATAATGGCTTGAGCAAACTCAGAACACTTTAAGGGGGGTTCGACGGGTGGCTCCATCAAGCGGGCTAAGTCGTAAGTCACTTCCCGATTTGCGATCGCGCCCCCAATTCCTTTCTTGATCAGATCGGCGGCTTCCTGCCAACCCATAAACTCTAGCATCATCACCCCCGACAGGATAACCGAGCCAGGGTTAATCCGGTCTAAACCTGCGTGCTTGGGTGCCGTACCGTGAGTTGCCTCAAAAATCGCGCAAGTGTCGCCAATATTCGCTCCTGGCCCCATGCCTAACCCGCCGACAATCGCCGCAGCGGCATCGGATAGGTAATCCCCATTCAGGTTCATCGTGGCAAGAATCGAATACTCGTCGGGACGAGTCTGGATTTGCTGGAAGATACTGTCCGCAATTCGGTCGTTGACCATCACCTTCTCTTTCCACTGGCCTCGCCCATGAGTGTCCCAGATGGCATTGAGGACGTTTTCGACTTCACGGGTAATTTCAGCTTGTTTCTCCGCTGTGAGGGCATCAAAACCCGGTTCGAGCTGACGAGCATTCTCTTCCAGAGAGATGTCTGGATTGCGCTCTTTATTGCTCAAAATCCAGGATTCCCGCTCGGTAACGCATTCATTGCGAAACTCACTGACGGCTAGCTCATAGCCCCAGTCGCGGAAGGCTCCTTCGGTGTACTTCATGATATTGCCCTTATGCACCAAAGTGACCTGCTGCTTGGCTTTAGGCAGGCGTAGGGCGTGCTGAATCGCGCGACGAATCAGGCGCTGAGAACCCGTTTTACTGATGGGTTTAATGCCAATCCCCGCGTCGAGAGGAATCTGTTTCTTGCCGTGTTCGGGCGTCGCGGGAATCAGCTCGTTGTTGAGTATGGAAATCAGCTTGTCAGCGATTTCGCTACCTTGACGCCACTCAATTCCCAAGTAGATATCTTCTGTGTTCTCCCGATAGATAATCACATCAAGCTTTTCAGGCGTTTTGTGGGGAGAGGGCGTTCCCGTGTAGTACTTACAGGGACGGACGCAGGCATAGAGGTCGTTAATCTGCCGTAGAGCCACATTGAGGGAACGAATTCCTCCTCCGATGGGAGTCGTCAATGGTCCCTTGATAGCAACACCGTATTCTTTAATGGCTTCGAGCGTGTCTTGCGGTAAGTATTGATAAGTGCCATACTGCTCGCAAGCTTCGTCACCCGCATAGATTTTAAACCAGCTGATTTTTCGCTTGTCTCCGTAAGCTGTTTGCACAGCCGCATCGAACACGTTTTGGGCGGCGGGCCAGATATCGACTCCCGTGCCATCTCCACGAATGAAGGGAATAATCGGGTTGTCGGGAACGATCGGTTTACCCTCTTGGAAGGTAATGCGGGAGCCGGTATCTGGGGGTGTGATTTTCTCGTACATAGAGCAGTTTGAGTTAAGTCGGTTCTGAGCATCGGTAGTGACTATGGAGGAAAGCTACCAGATCTCGTAAGATGGAACAGCTAAGTTAAGCTTTTTTGCAGATCTCACAGAGGACACTATGTGCTATGACAAGGTCAATAAGTTTTACTTTCGCTTTTGACAGCTATATCAGCTTGCCATACAACTTCGTTTCATGGAGTAGCTACAGTCAAGGATTCTTGAACACAGGTTCTAGCTGAGGTAGCAAATCTTATCAAATTGTTATCATGCGTAGCTTAAATTCAAAGCTTTGGCTAATTTACTCAGGATTTAAGGCACTCTAGGAAATCAGCCATTATGCTGATAGAGGGGATTTAACTGCGCGTTAGGAAGCGTTCGCTCTTCTGGGCGTACTGAGGCGATCGCATTAGCATCGTCATAGTACTTAGTACTCGAAAATTGGTTAATCTGGATCGAGCACCGGATGCCTCCCAAAGCGTTAGCCTAACACGCTGTCGAAATCCCTATAGATACAAAGCTGCTGGGCGCTCTATATACACTCGCCTGAGGGCTCAAAGCCGGGAAAACTCTCTTGAGGCAGTTAGTCTTAAGAGAGTCAATTAGTCTAGTCCTACCAAAGACTAGGCTAGGCGCTCGACTCCTTTGGCTTGCTGCGCTCGCCATGTTGAACTTCATCACTTTCAGTAAGCACTGAGCAGTTACGTTGGCAGGCGAGAGACTTCCACCAATTGGTGGAAGGTCACGGGCGGTGGGTCTAACCCCCCATGATAAACGGCGGTCACTGGTCACTGGTCACTGGCAGGGCACAGCCTAGCTACTATTACTTAAAGAAGCGATCTTGATGAGGTGAAATCTTTGCCCTTTGAGAGTCATGACTACACTCAGCTCAGTGTTCCCTAAAATTGTGCAGTAGCTATCTTTACACACTAAATTGCCTATGCCCCCAAAGTTCCTAGTTCAGTTTCACCACTCGCAACTATAAATAGCCCTGACGTTGCCTACGATTTCAACTGACCAAACAGATCTGAATTCGACCAAGGCGAAAAGCCTGATGATTGCAACACGTTGCTTAGGGTATGTCTGCTGGTTGGCATTGTCTAGATTTTTACAGCGAATTCAGGTAACACAGATATGGTAGATGGCTCGCCTCAATGCTTCTCGCCAAACAAAACGCTGACGTTGGCAGGAAATAAATTGGTTCCTCCTTGGCTTGAGGAGCTGGTAGAACGGTAGCTCCGGAAGAACGATGAAAAAAATCTTAGTCGTTGACGACGATAGAACTCTGCGTACAGTCCTGACCCGCTATTTGGAAAATCAGGGATATCAAGTTGAACAGGTAAGTTCTGGAGCCGAAGCCTTAGTTGCTGTTACTAAAAATCCGCCAGACTTAGTCGTGTCTGATGTCATGATGCCGGAGATGGATGGACTGGAATTTTGCCGCCGCTTACGCGGTACGCCTTCCGGTCAACTCATGCCATTTATCTTTTTGTCCGGGAAAGGAGAACTCGAAGATCGGATTTATGGCCACTCGATTGGAGCGGATGATTATTTGACGAAGCCGGTCGATCCGAGAGAATTAGTCGCAAAAATTGAGGCTCAGCTGGAGCGATCGCGTCGCATTCATACTGAGATTGTTCGGTTGATGCAACTCGCTGTTGGTTCGATGGGCGAACACTTACCTCTTCCCTCGACCCCGGATGTCGCTGAACTGGCCGAAATCAGTGTCTCAGAAGCAGTGACACCCACCCCCCTACCATTGACACCAGCTGAAGAGCGAGTCTTTTGGGAAGTCATTCAGGGATTAACTAACAAACAAATCAGCGAACGCTTGTTTATCAGCCCTCGCACGGTTCAAACACATCTGAGTAGCATACTCAATAAGCTGAAGCTGGAGAATCGCGCTCAACTCATTCGCTTTGCTTACGAACAGGGCTACCAACCTCACGGCGAAGAATGATTCCAGGCGTATACTCTTTGACACAATTGCAACAAGCGATCGCGTTACACCCAGACCGATGGCGACCGCTGGCGTTGACGAATGGCTGCTTTGACTTACTGCATGCCGGTCATGTACGGTATCTCAAAGTTGCTAAGTCCTTCGGGAGAGCGCTGGTAGTTGGGTTAAATAGCGATCGCTCAATTCAAACGATTAAACCCAATCAACCTGATTGGCCGCCCCGCCCGCTCGTGCCCGAAGCCCAGCGAGCAGAAGTGTTAGCTGCTCTCAAACCAGTAGATGGAGTTGTAATTTTTTCTGAAACTACAGCAACTGCATTAATCGAAACCCTTCAACCCGAGGTGTATGTCAAAGGGGGCGACTACACCCCGTCAACGCTGCCCGAGGCACCCGTCGTTCAAGCCTACGGTGGGCGGATAGAGTTAGTAACCGTAGAAGTTCATACGTCCACGAGTGCGATCGTTAACCGCATTCTCCAATCAGGAACTGAAGAGCGTTAGCTCTTGCTTGGTGGAGAGCTAACGCTCATGTCGTGGGTTTTCCTTTACGATAAATTCAGGCATTTGCTTAGTGATGGGCAAATGTTTTCCGTTAGTACCGCTTTCCGGTCAACAACTCATCCACTGCCGCAACCCCAAACCAGTCGCTTCATGACAGACCAAATGACTGCCTCAATCACAGGAGACTCCAGCAAGATTGCCGAACTGAAGCGCCAGCTCCAGTCTAGTCCTGAAAAAAAACAACTTCAGTTGATTCCAGAACTGGTCAGTACCGGTGCTGCGGGTTTAGACGTATTGATGGAATTTTTAAAGGAGCAACAGCCAACTCCCGTTAACCTGGCAACAGGACTGGCTTACCAATCTCTTTATCAAGCCGATACCCCGATTGCCAACGAATTTCTGCAAACTCATTTCCCCACAGGCATTGTCCCTCTCCGTTCTGAAGGCAGCATAGATTACACACCTCTCCAGCAACTGTTGGTCAAGCAAGACTTCCTTGCTGCTGACCGTCATACGTTAGAAAAACTTTGTGAGCTAGCAGGACCAGCTGCGGTTCAGAGAAAGTGGTTGTATTTCTCTGAGGTAGAAAGCTTCCCCAGTACAGATTTACAAACTATTAACGCGCTCTGGTTCATTCACTCGCAAGGCAAATTTGGATTTTCCGTACAGCGAGACCTCTGGCTCTCTTTAAACAAAAATTGGGAGAAGCTTTGGGAAAAAATTGGCTGGAAGACTGGAAACAACTGGACTCGTTATCCCAATGAATTTACGTGGAATCTTAGTGCGCCAGTCGGTCATCTTCCCCTCTCCAACCAGCTACGAGGTGTTCGGGTCATTGCTTCTTTACTGTCTCATCCAGCATGGTCAATGAAGGGTTAAATGATGAATTATGACATTCGCTAGTTGTTTAATCATTCATAATGTATGGTTAATAATTCTTCGCGTTACGCTCTGCCAGACTGCTAACCTTCAACCTCTCCCCTAACAAACGCTCTGCAAATAGCTCCAATTGTTTGTTCTGCCAGACTAGACGGGAACCTTAGGTATAGCAGGTCACATTACAGTAGCACTGATATCAGTGATGCAATTATTGATATGGGGATAGGGATTTTCATGGCAGAGCTGGAACACAGGCTTTTTTGCCGTTTGGATGGATTGACTGTAGTAGAACGAGAACAAAAACGGTTGACTGCTCTTCAGGAGCGCGGGTTGCTGACAGATGAGACGATCGCAGTTTTCGACGAAGCGACTCAGACGGCGGCGCGATTTTTGGAGGCACCCCTGTGTATTTTGAGCATCATGACACCAGAGCGGCAGCTGATTAAATCGGCTGTTGGGTTATCCAGAGTCGGCTTGATGAATGAGCTGGCGCGATCGCGTAACATAGGACGCGATGAAGGCTTTTGCACCTACGTGGTCGATAGTCATCAAGTTTTGGCAATTCCCGATACGGCAGCGAATCCTGTTTTTGCCAGTAGTCTACTCGTGGGACATTACGGCATCCGTGCTTACTTAGGTGCGCCGTTAATGACAGCAGATGGTCAGTGCTTGGGAACGTTGGCCGTGATGGATTGGGTGCCTCGCTGCTTTGGGCCTAAAGATGCCGAGTTCCTAGTGATGACAGCGCATTGGAGTTTGAGCGAATTTGAGCGAAACCGCCTTTTGCAGCAAGAACGTACAAGTTCTATCCATTGGTTGTCTCAGGCTGCGGGAATCGCTCAACTTCAAGAGCAACGAGACTTTGAGACAACTCCGGAACTTAGGAATGAATCCAATAGCCAGTCGGCTTGCCTGTCTTCGACGAACGCCATTAAAGTCAAACTGCTCGCTCAGCTGACGCAGGAACTCCGGACGCCCTTAACCTCAATCATAGGCATGGCAAGCGTTTTGGGTCGCCAGGTTTATGGTTCTCTAACCAGCAAACAACAGGAATATCTGGAAATCATTCATCAAAGCGGTCAACAGCTCCTATCACTAGTTGATGAAATCATCACCCTTGGTCTTTTGGATGGCACTCGCCAAGGACTGTCTTTAGCACCGGTAGATACCGAAATGCTGTGTCAACAGGCAATCAATAGCTTGTCTGATATGGCACAGGCCAAGCAGATACAGCTGCATTTATCCGTAGAGCCTGGGAGTCGGCTCTGGTTGCTCAACAAGGATAAAGTACGGCAAATGCTTTACTATCTGGTCTTAAGCGTGATTCACTCGGCTGAGGCAGGCGGAGAAGTTTGCATTCATGTATCTCGGAAACACGACATCCACAGCCAACGAACTGTGTCTCTAAAAATGGCAGTTTGGTCGGCTCATCCCTGGCTAGGCAATGCGTTACCTCAAGTGTCTAGGGAAATTGCACAAGCGCTATTTTCATCCTCATCAACGAGAGCTACTGTTCCTGATACTTTAGATAAGTCATTAAGTATGCCCAGGATAGAAAACGGCAGTCTAATTTCCGACTTTTGCCTACTTCCTACCGAGGAGTTGACATCCAGTACCTCAGTTTGGGAAGCTTTAACGCTGAAACAGGAACTCAACAACATGCTGGGTGAAACAGACTCTCGTGAAACTCTAGGACTATTGCTGAGCTGCCATTTGGCAGAACTCCATGGTGGAACTATTTTCGTTGAAGGTTCCTTAGATGCGGGATATCGCTACGTCATCAGTCTGCCTCAGATGGAGACAGCACATGAAATCGTATAAAACGGTGTAGTCTAAAGTCCGGAATGGAAATAAACCATTCAGAAGAAAACTACCGCAGTGCTCCAACAGCGCATAGGATATGAATTCAGTTTGGCAACAGTTTACTCTGTCGAATTTACCCCTGTATCAGTGGCTAGATGCTAGCTATTTATACCGGTTGGTAGGACTGCTGCAATCTTGGCGACGAGGCAGTTGGCTTTTGCAGTGGGCTGAGCCAATCGGAGCATTTTTGGTTGCTTTAGTATTTGCTTTGGCTCCCTTTGTGTCGAATGCCCTGATTGGTGTCTTGTTATTTTCGGGGGCAGCATTTTGGGTGCTACTGACTCTATCGGATGAGACAGTCTATCCACAAGGAGAGCGATCGCATCCTTTACGGATAACACCCATTCATTTAGTAGTGTTGTTGTATTGGGGCATTTCTGTCGTAGCAACGGCCCTCTCTCCAGTCAAGGCAGCAGCGGCTACAGGCTTAATGAAGCTAACGCTTTATTTACTATTTTTTGCCCTGATGGCACGGGTGTTAAGAGCGCGCCGCTTCCGTTCGGGGATAATTCTCCTGTTCCTCCTAGTTTCTCTGATTGTAAGT
Organism: Allocoleopsis sp.; assembly: GCA_036703375.1. Taxonomy (GTDB): domain Bacteria; phylum Cyanobacteriota; class Cyanobacteriia; order Cyanobacteriales; family Coleofasciculaceae; genus DATNPC01. Next base: position 2,401 of record DATNPC010000258.1, on the reverse strand, counting down.
GTGTACGGACTACGGCAGTGGTTCTTTGGGGCAGAGCCATTAGCAACCTGGGTCGATCCGGAATCACCGACGGCGAAACTAACCCGCGTTTACAGTTATTTGGGTAACCCCAACTTGTTAGCTGGGTATCTAGAGCCAGCTATTGCCTTAAGTATGGCGGCTATGTTTGCTTGGCAGCGCTGGCTTCCCAAAGCTCTAGCCTTGACCATGTTTATCGTGAATTCCGCTTGTCTGGTTTTGACATTGAGTCGCGGCGGCTGGATTGGTTTTGTGGTCAGTCTTTTCGTTTTCTTAGTGCTGCTGGTGTATTGGTACAGCGTGCGGTTGCCCGCTCAGTGGCGTCGTTGGGCAATGCCTGTGCTGTTAGGGGGTTCGGCTGGAGTGATTCTTTTAGCAGTACTGTTTGTCGAACCAGTACGCGATCGCGCTGCCAGTATATTTGTAGGGCGCAACGATAGCAGTAACAACTTCCGGATGAATGTCTGGACATCGGTGATCGAAATGATTAAGGATCGTCCGATTCTCGGTATTGGGCCCGGCAATAACGCCTTCAACAAAATCTACCCTCAGTACATGCAGGCTCGCTTCAGCGCCTTAAGTGCCTATTCGATCTATCTGGAAGTCGCTGTAGAAACCGGTTTGATTGGATTTTCTTGTTTTGTGTGGTTCCTGATCGTCACGTTTAATCTGGGAGTTCAGCAACTGCGCCGCCTACGAGCATTCGCCAATCCCGATGGATTTTGGTTAATGGGCGCGATCGCAGCTATGGCGGGAATTCTCTCCCACGGCACCGTCGATACCGTCTGGTATCGTCCTGAAGTGAATACTCTCTGGTGGCTAGCGATCGCAATTATTGCTAGTTTCTACGTCGCTCTCAATACTGACACTGAGACTGATGTTAGTCGTTAGTTGTTAGTTGTTAGTTGTCACTTGCTGATTAATAACCAATAACCAACAACCAATAACGACAATCAATCACGCTTCATCGCCCGTGCCATCTCGCGCTTATCTTGACGTTCCTTGAGAGCTTCGCGCTTGTCATGAATCTTTTTGCCTTTGCACAGGGCAATGCTGAGCTTGACTAAACCCCGCTTCAGGTACATCTTCAAGGGAATCAGCGTCAACCCCTCCTGTTCCACTTTGCCGATGAGCTTGCGAATTTCCTGCTTGTGCAGCAGCAGTCGGCGCGTGCGACGCGGGTCATGGTTGAAATAGTCGCTGCTGCGTTCGTAGGGGGAGATATGCACGTTCAGCAGCCATGCCTCACCGCTGCGAATCAGGGCATAGCCATCTCGCAGGTTTACTTTGCTCTCCCGAATCGACTTCACCTCCGTTCCCTTTAACTCAATCCCCGCCTCGTAGGTTTCTAGGATTTCGTAGCGGAAACGGGCTTGTCGGTTGTCAGCAACAACTTTAAAACTTTCGTTCTTATCACTCATACCAATAAATTTAACCTCTGATGCCAGGATTTGCGATCGTAGAAGCAATTCCTGCGTACTGTGCTTTTTGTTTTACAACTCTTGACACCTTACGGTTCACTTCTCTTCTACAGTCTAATCGCCGTTGGAATTGCGGTCTAATGATTAATTTTTCGGCAGACTTGACATTTTCTGCTCAAACCGTAACAATAGATACAGAAATAAATCGTTCATCTCTTTCCGTGTGCTGGATAAGAAGCCATAGATGGAGGAGACGGAAGTAGGGAGACATCCCGAAGGAACGCGCCTCATATCCCTACAGTTGAGTTAAGAGGCGAAAAGCATGAAACTCTCATATCGCGGTGTTAGCTACGAGTACAATCCTCCGAAGGTTGAAGCTACTCCTGGATCTGCTGGTGGTAAGTATCGGGGTTTGGATTGGAGATTCCGTAATTTGAAAAAGCCCCCCGTGCTACAACCCACGGTTAACCTGAAGTATCGTGGCGTTTCCTATCAAACTGGCACAACTCCAGCCGTCACTAACGTTGAGCCGTCCCAAGTTCCTGCTTTATCCATGCAAGATAAAGCCCGTTCGTTAATGCTCGATCGCCAACGCACGCTCAGGAATCGTCAGCAAGCGATGTTAAATCGCTCAGCAGCGGAAGTTGGATTGGTTGCTCAATACTCCTAGTACCTAAACTGATGAAATCTAGCCGATCTGGTTATTTCTAAAAACGCGATCGGCTAATCTATGGAAATACCCCCTACTCTAGGGGGTATTTTTTTATTGAAATAAACTGTTTGATTAATTCACGTCACATTGTAGTTAATCCAAGACGATAAACCAATTATGGTTACTACTAGCTCCAATGGTTACGCCTGGAATGCTGATGAAGTTTTCAATCAACTGATTGAAGAGCGAGGTCAAACCTTAGTTGTATTCATCAATGGACTTTGGACTCCTCTGGGGACAGAACCCGATG
>DATNPC010000257.1:0-2025 GCA_036703375.1 Allocoleopsis sp. | reverse complement strand
CATAGATTTGGGTTTCGCCAGTCGAAAGTGCTTGCTTGACGTAGTGCATCCGTTGCTGGGCGATTTTTGGTGGCATGATGTCGTATATGGTTTTTCCCCCCACCTCAGACTTTGGCACCAACGTCCTGAAATTTTTCGCCGGTATCAAATCGAGGTACGTGCCATCTCCAGTCATCCTAATCATCAAATCCGGTATGGCATTTAACAGCGCTCGATTAGTCGCTTCACTCTCGCGTAGTGCCTTCTCTGCCCGCTTGCGTTGCGTAATATCCCGAAAGCTACAGACTCTGCCGACAACTTTTCCCGCTAGCCATTGCGGACGCGAATAGCGCTCGAAGATTCTCCCATCCTTAAGCTCAAACAACCCATAGCCTTCGACTTCAGGTTGAGCGAACAAGGCTTGGGTTTCGCAGATAAAGGCTCCGGGGTCTTTGAGCTGCTCTAAAATTAACGGCAGCACCAGGCTGAGATCTCGCGCCGCAATCACTGATTCGGGGAGACCCCACATCTGGATAAACTTATGATTGAACAGCGTGATATGGCTGGCGTTTTGAGTCACGATTGTGCCGTCGGCAGTCGCTTCTAGCGTCGCACGCAGCAGAGACAGTGACTGCTCTAGTTCTACCTCTACTCGTTTGCGATCGACGACTTCACTCAGCAATTGGTTGTTAATCGCCTGTAACTCAGCTAGGCGTTCCTCCACTCGCAGTTCCAACTCTTCTTTTGCGTGTTGCAGCTCTTGCGCTGCCTGTTTGCACTCAGTAATATCTTCTACTGTCCCCACATGACCGATGAGTTCGCCCCTATGGGAAAACATCGGGGATGAGCGGACGCGAACCCAACGCTCTTTTCCGGTCTTGGTCTGAAGCCGAAATTCGTCGGAGTATTCCTGGCCTTGGCGAGTACTTTCGCACCACTCGGTAACGACGCGCGCGCGATCGCTCAGATGAACGGACTGCGACCACCCGTTACCTAAGCTTTCCTCCCAAGTAAAATCGCAAATCGCCTGACAGCGTGGGTTCGTGTAGGTGCAACGTCCCTCAATATCGGTCAAGAAAATCCCAACGGGCGAGCAAGCGCTTAAGCAGCGAAATCGCTCTTCACTGGGTTGGCACTGGATCGATTGAGCATTTTGCAATTCATCCCAGATCGTGCGAAGTGCTTCGCGAATTTCGCTGAGCAATTCAGGTAGCGGTGAAGACCATTGGTTGACGTGCTGGTGTAGCAAAGCTAAGCGATCGCTGATTGCTGTCATCTGGTGGGCAATGTTGTCCACTGGCAATGCTGTCTCCTTCTGTGTTCTTAAGCTGCCAAAGGAATATCGCACTAACGGCTACCCACTCAAAGCTAGACACCTCTGCTAACGGGTAATGGCTAATCGGTAATCGGAGAAACCGTTAACAATGAGCGCTCCCGTAAACGTCGCTGTCACAACTCAAGTTAATAGTCAGCTAATTGACGATAGTTAGTGATTTGAAGCGATAGGAATTTGTGCCGCAAGACACTATTTTTAAAAGCTGTAAGATTGAACACCGAGCGAAACAAAGTTTTTTTCAGATTTAACAACTTATCCCGGCAGTAGAGCTAGCCTATGCTTCCCTGTTCTTGGCTCCTGTAAATACACCCAGACTGTGGAGAATTGTTAAAAATCACCGGATAAACTTCTATACAGAAGATATGGAAAAACTGTAAGAAACCTCTCTATCTAAAGATGGGTTTTCTTAGCTTATTTGTATCAAATTTTGACCTAGCACCTCCTTAATTGTTTGTTTTATTCATTGAATTTAGATTTGTATAACTGTAATTCAATTAGCAAGAATTGTATCACGCACGGTCTAATCTGTAATACAGATATGTAAAATTCTTATGAAGATTTTTAGGGTTTAAGAGCTGTCTGAAGTAGCAGAACGAAGCCAAGTCGTCAGTCAATACTTCTCAAGACTAGTTACATTGATTGGTGTCGTTACAATTGTTTCTCCGCCAAATCGCAACAGCAGCAATTGATACAACGTAAGAAGTTTTACG
>DATNPC010000256.1:0-13894 GCA_036703375.1 Allocoleopsis sp. | reverse complement strand
AGCATTGCCACTGCTAGGCGCGTTTCTCATCGGGGTACTCCTGCCCTCGCCGTGGCGAGAACGGGTTGGGGTTTGGGAACCTCTAGATGGCATTCTGTTGGGAACAGCGTCGGCGGTGGGATTTACCCTGCTGGAAACCTTAGGACAGTACGTTCCCGAAATCATCAATGATGCAACGCTGCAAGCCGGTGTTGGAGATAGTCAACTGCTGGGATTGCAGTTGCTCATTCCCCGCGTTCTCGGCTCAGTTGCCGGACATATGGCTTACAGTGGTTATTTTGGGTATTTCATCGGGTTGAGCGTTCTCAAGCCCAGCAGTTGCGTACCTACTCTAATCATTGGCTACCTCTGTGCTGCCATTCTCCACGCGCTTTGGAATGCCACAGGATTCGTCAGTCCTATCCTCCTAGCCGTAGTGGGTACGTTATCCTATGCCCTGTTAGCAGCGGCAATCCTCAAGGCAAGGGCGCTTTCCCCGACGCGATCGCAAAATTTCGCGACGGGCTTTTTCAGTAAATAGCACCAGCCGTATGGTCGGGATTAATTTCAATTACTAAGTCCACCCAGTTAGGTTTATTCATGAGGGGCGCGATGAATAGTTCTGGGTGGAGCGACTTCCAAAAATAATTGACAAAATCATCAATTTGTGCGTCTGTCATCCCCGATTTCCCTGTCGCCTTCATCTGCTGTTCCGCCTGACGCCGCCACTGCTGACTGAGGCGGTAATTCGTTGGGTAAAGTACCATTAACTGGTCTAAGCGTTCCCACAACGGTAAATAGTCCTTGAGTCGCTCGTTCATATCGCGAGCAAAGTCTCGATCGGCGGGTGTGTCAATGGGTGGGGGCGTGGAAGCATCAAAAACGCTGGGGTCGCTCGGTCGAACTCCGACAAACCACCCCTCAAACAGGACGATATCTATATCTTCTACCTGTTCTGGCGTTGTGCGATCGCCAACACCTCCCCACGCCGATTTATCAAAACGAGGGACGAGGATTGGGTGTATGGGGTTGGTTTGACGCAGTTGGTCTAATAGCTGCACACCCAGTTCAACATCATGAGTTCCCGGTGGGCCGCGCCAGATCAGGCGAGGGTCTTGTTGTTGAAGACGTTGTCGCTCAGCATAGGTTTTGTAGAGGTCATCCAGGGAAAGGCTCAGGGTGCGGTAGTCTAAATGCGTCAGAATTAAACTCAAGACCGTAGCTAAAGTCGTTTTACCCGTTCCTTGTACTCCTAATATGCCTTGAATGAGAGGACGCCCCAACTGTTGCCGATCGGAAGCTAGCTGCATGGCAAGGGGAAGCCAGAGGTTCCAGAGAGATAGGAGGATTTGGGATTGGGCATTGTCCTCTATTGTGGAGCGAAAAGCAGGGAGGGATAGGACTTCGGGGTAGACGGCTTGGAAAAGATGCGATCTCGCCTGAATCTTCTCCTCCACATTCGCTGATGTTATGCCAAATACCTTGGCCTGCTGCGGTGACGCAAGTGCCTCTGTCGCTAACTGCTGCCATTGCGATACTGTGGGTATTTGCCCTGCAACCCAGTTACTGAGAATTTGGATTAGCGATGTATTCGGTGGCGACATAGGCTTAGGAGCCAATTTTGAACGCTTCGACAAACAAGCTGTAAGTCAGACCAATTTTCAGAGCATTGATGACTTCAGCTAACAAGGAACCTCCAGAGGAACCTGTACTAGATTGCCCGCGTCGTCGGCTACTACCATAAACCACCCGGCTAACGGCTTCCGTGAACAGAATCAAAACGCCAGCAGCAATGATGTCCCAGTCAGCGGCTTGTCCGGCAGTCGTCGGAATGGCAGTTCCTAGGAAGACGCCCAACAGCAAGCTAATCAAAATCAGCGAGAGGTGTCGCCAAGGATTGGCAAACCACTGCCCTAACCGTGCCAAGGCAAGATTGAGCAGATTATTCAGACGGGTATTCTGCATCCTTAAACCTGACAACGACAGCGAGGAGGCACGAAAATCACATTTTGCCGTTCCTCGTTAGGATAATAGCGCAGTTTCGGTTGAGTTCGTTTCAATAGTAGTAAGAGCTAACGAACAGTGCGATCGCGGACTGTTCGAGAATCTTTTTTTAGCAGTGGTGCAGGGGTCATCCCTTAAAACAAATGAAAAAGGTTAAATCTACGCTTTATCCTATCTTTATTCTTGTAGGTGTATTAGGACTAATCGGGCTGGGGTTGGGATTGCTTCAGATTTCGATTTGGATCGAACCCCAATCTCCGGATACAGCCTCCCTGCCCGTACTAGAACCATCGAGTTCGCCCTCTGTCGAAACGGCACAGCCCTCACCGGTGTCATCCAGTAAGCCAACTGCCTCACCCACCCCCGTAGCTTCACCCGCTAAAAGCCCAGATCCGGCAGACGTAGCGGCAAAACGAGGAGGCTTACGGGTGAGCAATCTCACCGAACATCCAGTTCGCTTAGCCCTGCTAGCCCAGAAGTCCTCAACAAAAACATACGGGGAACCGGCGCACTGGGATTTTGCACCGATGGAGGGAGGCAATCGGGGACTGATTCTTTCACTGCCACAGGAAAATTTGAAGCTGCAAAAGGGCGATATTCTGGTTGCTTTTGCTCAAGATGGTTCGCGCAGCTACTGGGGACCGTATGTAGTAGGCGAAACGTCTTCACCCGTCTGGGATCGACAAAAAGCTGAATGGGAATTAATGTTAAAACCCTAATTTCGCTCAGCGGTCAAATGCAAATGTAGGTAGTTGGTTTATACTCTTTTAGTTAACGCTGAATTAAGGTTTGGTAAGATGACTTAGGAAACCCGTTACTAGGTGGCTGATTAAAGTTGCATTAAGTTCAGGAGGAGTGAACTAAAACATTGGTGATAGTTTATTAATTCATCTCTAGTTCTGGAAGACTAGTGAATTAAGCAAAAGAGGTTGGCAACACGATTAAGAATGAAAGTTCGACGTAGTAATTGGTTTATCTCTGGAGTCGCGATAGTCGGCAAGGTTCGATTAATCGCTTGCCTAGCTTTATTACTTCCATTGATTTTCCTGTCTAAAGCTATTTTAGAGAAAAAGCACTTTGACTTCGAGCCGGCTTTTCTTGAATGGCTGCATACAATCAATGAGCCATTATTAACTATCTTTCTCAAGCCATTTTATACGATCGGCGATACACAATTTGCGGCTATTGTTGTTGTAATTAGTTTAGGTGTATTGGCTTGGAGACGTTATTGGCAAGAAGCCAAAGTTTTAGCGATCGCATCTTTAGGCGTTCTGCTTTTGGTGGATAAACTACTCAAACCCTTTTTCCATAGACACCGCCCTCCAATGCGTTTGGATGATACAGCAGCTGGGTTTAGTTTTCCTAGCGGTCATATGACAGGAAATTTTGTCCTCTATCTTTTTTTAGCCTATATCCTAGCTCACCGATTTCCTCACTATGCTGTTTACATTTATGGCATAACTATTGTATTTCTAATCTTGATGGGATTAAGCAGTATGTATCTGAGGGTTCACTGGCCTACAGATATTATTGGAGGCTATGGATATGGATTTATTTGGTTGACGTTTTGCCTAACGTTACTCAGGATTTCAAGTAATAAATACAAATAAAATCTCAGTTTAAAAGCATATCAGCTTAAAGTAATATCTGGAAATACGCAGGTACTGTAGTTGCCCTTTTTATACAGAGGTGCGGAGTGTAGGAGTGTAGATGAAGTTGAGTCTCAAATTAGCAGCAACTCATTGGTGGAGTTCTATGGAGAGACAGCCAAGACTGGCTTGGATTTTCTCGGTTGCCTGGTTGCTCCTGCTCAGCGTAGTGGCTTTTTTATGGAATTTAGGCAGCATTGGTTTGGTAGATAAGACAGAACCAATGTTTGTTGAAGCTGCTCGTCAGATGGTCGCGACGGGTGACTGGATTACGCCGTACTGGAATGGCGAGACTCGCTTTGATAAGCCGCCCTTGGTCTACTGGTTTATGGCGATCGCATTTAAACTGATCGGTATTAATGAATGGGCAGCACGACTTCCTTCGGCTATTGCCGCGATCTCGCTCACTGGACTAGGCTTCTACACGTTACGATATTTCGGAATTGCCCGTCCTGCAATTGCCATCAGGTCAAGCCATTCTGACCGAGCAGACACCGACACAATCCCAAATCCCCCATCCCAAACCCCCAATCGCGATCGCCAATTATGGCTTTCTGCCTGGATTGGTTCTGCCATCATCGCTCTAAATCCAGCCTGGATTGCCTGGGGACGCACGGGAGTCTCTGATATGCTGCTGGCTAGTTGTCTGAGCATGGCGCTGCTAGCCTTTTTTCTGGGATATGCCCAAGCCGAGCGAGAGAGCAAAGCAGATGACGCGGGGAGTTTGCTGCATCTCATCTCCTCGGCAGGTTGGTACATCGCGTTCTACGTCTTTGCTGCTCTAGCTGTCCTTGCCAAGGGGCCAGTAGCTATTGTCTTGCCGGTGCTGATTATTGGTGCCTTCCTAGTCTATGTAGGAAAATTCTGGGACGTTTTCTGGGAAATGCGACCTTTGCTGGGTAGCTTGCTTTTTCTGCTCATTGCGCTGCCTTGGTTCGTCTTAGTGACACTGGCGAATGGAGAAGTTTATATCAATACGTTTTTTGGACTGCACAACATTGAGCGCTTCACTAGTGTTGTCAGTCATCATGCTGGCCCCTGGTACTTCTACATTCCAGTAGTGTTAGTGGCGTTTGCACCGTGGTCGATTTACTTGCCATTTGCGATCGCGCGGCTGCGTTTTTGGCGGCGAGAACGCTGGCGTGTCTCACCCCGTTCGACTCACCTCGGTTTGTTTGCCCTGTTTTGGTTCGCTGGAGTTTTTGGCTTTTTCTCAATTGCAGTTACCAAGCTACCGAGCTACGTACTGCCCTTGATGCCAGCTAGTGCCATCTTAGTGACGCTGTTATGGAGCGATTGGATGACGCGAGTGGATTGGGGAGACGGGGAGATGGAGAGATGGGGAGACGGGGAGATGGGGAGACGGGGAGATGGGGAGACGGGGAGACAGGGAGACGGGGAGACGGGGAGACGGGGAGATGGGGAGATGGGGAGAGTTTCTCCAGTGGTTAACTCATCACCTCGCTGGTTTAAGCAGAATATAGGATTGCTGGTCAGCGGGATTGTCAATGTTGTAGTTTTACTCGCTCTAGCGGTTGCGAGTATCTACAGTCCTAACTTAGTTGGGGACGATCCTGCTGTTCCTGAATTAAGTCAAGCGCTAGCGCGATCGGGTTTGCCACTTCAAGCCGGTATTATCTGGGGAGCAGCCGCTATTGCCACTGCATTTTTGCTACTCAAACGACAGCAGTGGCGATGGCTTTGGGCAACTAACCTGGCAGGAATTATGGCGTTTACCAGTCTTGTGGCACCGCCTGCTGCTTTATTGATGGATACTCAACGTCAGCTTCCCCTGCGGCAGTTGTCTGCACTGATAACCCAGACGATGCGTCCTGGTGAAGAGTTGATTATGTTGGGCTTCATTCGACCGAGTGTAATCTTTTACACGCGCCGGAATCTGACTCACATCTCCAGTCCAGAAAATTTGCGATCGCATCTCGAGTACCTGACCACTACTCAGCCCAAAGCTCTTTCCGTTCTTGTGCTGAGTAAATCTAAAGACCTCCAGAAAACTGGTCTGCAACCTAGCGAATATACCAACTTAGGCAGTGCAGGTGCCTACCAACTCATTCGTATCCCTAAACAGATCGTTGCCAAGAACTGAGTAGTCGCTCATGAGGGCTGACTTGAAAATCAGGCAGAAGGCAGAGGGCAGAAGGCAGAGGGCAGGAGGCATAAGAATTTTCATGCGTCTTGGTGTATACGGTTCATGAGCGACTACTTAGCCATCGATCCTAAAAATTTTGCGTCGTCTCACTTTCGTTAAGTCAATATGGTGATATATAGGAATCAATCTTTCTGAACGCTAAGAAATCGGTGAAGTATCATGAAAATCAGTAGTTTAGCGATTACTACCCTTCTCATCTCTACAGGAATCGTATCCCCCTCTTTAGCCAAAGTGAGTTGTTCTTTTGGCGTCAATGCGGCTTACTGCTGGGATGAGACTAACGCTTGGCATGACCGCTACAATACTGGAACTGATGCGTTCAAAGTGGAAAATGCCAACAATTTATACAACAATATTAATCAGCTTTATCAAGAGGTTCTAGGTCGTGAAGTTGATGACAGCGGATTCGTTACTTTTTCCAACACGATAGAAAAAGGCAAATCCTTAACGTGGGTCAGGAAGAGGCTAGCGAGCAGCAACGAGGCGAGAAATGTCATTACGCGGATTTATCAGGAAGTCTTAGGTCGCGAGGTCGATCAAAGTGGACTCAAGACATATACCACTACATTGCAACGTGGCTGGTCCCTGGAACAAGTTCGTCAGGATATTCTTGATAGTCCTGAAGCTCGTTTAAGAAAGCAGTTAATGACCATTTCCTAAAACGCGCCTCTTGCTTCTACGACGACACTGTACTCTGTGCTCTAAGGTGCTCTCCTAGCTATTTCTGATATTCAAAGCAGCTTTAGCGAAGGGTTTGATTGATCCGCTCTAATAGCTCGCTCATCGATTGAGTAGATCCACACCAAATTTGGTTAGCCATGCCTCTGAGTCGCGACTCCAACTCAGATTGAGCGTGAGCTGTACCTGCTACGACTTCATCAGGGTTCGAGACATCTGATAGCGCGATCGCTTTCCTCTGAGGAGCGGCTGCACTTACTCGCCTGCTATCCTTCTGCTTCTGCGTGCCAGTACTTAAGGGCTTGGCGTTGCCCTTGACAGCTGGGTTTGCGCTCTCATCTGTAGCGCTGACTGGATGGGTAACGCCTCGATGATCGAGTACAAAAATCGGCGGTCGTTTCGGTAGTTGCGCTAGGGAGTTCAGGACTGTTACGAATGCCGAAGAATCGTCGATGTCTTTTAAACAAATCAGGAGTAGGTCAACGCTTCGCTCTTGCAGTTGGCGATATCCTTCTGTCCAAGAATACGAGAGTGAACTTCTAAACCCAGCCGTTTGAAGGTATTGAATGAGTGCCTGTAGCCACGAGGAATGGGATGTTAGATGGGTACTGATGTTAGATTGGGAGGCTTTCCCACTCTCTTTAGGGTTTTGTTCCCCAATGTTCATGACTAGAATGCTAGGCTTGCGACTCATCCCAGCTGCAACTTGAATGACTTGCAGCAGCGCCGCAATTTTAGAAGAGTCATCTAGGGCTAGATAAGGATATACGGAAAGAGCATTGACTTGATTCGCTGCCTCTGTGGTCTGGCGATCGAGCGTAACTAAGGGTAAAGCTGTCAAGCTGGCATGTTGAGCATACTGTCGCATATAGACCAGCGGATCGACCAGACCAATACTGTCGAGTAAGACAACATCGGGATGCCAAACCCGAGCCAATAACTCTGCCTGCTCCAAGTCGTCAGCTTCGAGAACTCGGTAATTGAGTTCCGAGTGCTGAAGACTCAGTGCCTCCGTTAACTCAGAACTGAGAGATGAGCTAGGCTGTGCTTTCACTTCCTCAGGATTGAGGTGAAGAATAGTCAGACTGCGCTTGGTCGTTTTCTGTTTATCGCTCAGGCAACTCAAAGATTGGAGTAAGGCTGATTCTTGGACTGGGAGGCTCAAGAAGCCATCTGCCTTACTGTCATAGGCTTGCTCTTTTTCAGCCTGTGTGGCGGTGACTAAAACGGGAATGTGCAGGGTTTGGGTATCTGACTTCAAAAGAGTCAGAACATCCCAGCCCGAAAGCTGGGGAATCAGGGGATTAAGTAAGATGGCACAGGGCTGCAAGCTGCGAGCTTTTTCAATGGCTTCTGTCCCCGATCGCGCGATTACAGCGTGATAGCCTAAATTCTTCAGTTGTGCTGTCACGCTTTCCAGATACTGGGGTACCGTTTCAACAATCAACACCAAATAGTTGCGGTTTTCTGGGTTGGTAGCGTGAGGCGGAGAAGCTTCAAGGTTAAAACTGTGGGCTTTCAACCGCTCGGCGAGTAACTCATCTTCGATCTTCGACTCGTCCCCGATCGCCTGTGGCGGACAAGGCGGTAGAAGTAAGGTAAACTGGCTCCCTTCATCGGGTTTGGAAATAAACGAAATATCTCCACCGTGCAAGTGGGCGAGGCGTTGGGTCAACACCAATCCCAATCCCGTCCCCTCGAAGCGACGAGTCAGGGGTTGTTCCAACTGTTGGAATTTTTGGAAGATCAAGTGCTGCTTTTCGGGTGGGATGCCGATGCCAGTATCCCAAACGGTAAATGCGACCCAGCCTTCCCAACGATTCACCCTCAGTCCAATTTCCCCACCAGGGGCTGTAAACTTGAGGGCATTGGAGAGCAGATGCGCGAGCATTTGGCGCAGGCGCAGCTCATCGGCAACGAGCATATCTAAACCCGGTTCGATCTCTAAGGTAAATTGGGTTGGTGGCAGGGCTTCTTCGTCTTGGTCTCTCTCAATCGGTCGCTGTCGAGCTTGGCTGTAGGCGCGATCGCATAATTCGTGAATGTGTACCGGCTCTAGTGTCAGTTCTAACTGACCGGTTTCCATCCGAGTTAAATCCAAAATATCGTTGACAATCGTCATTAACTGACGCCCGCTTTGATAAATCAGTCGGGCATAGCGGGCTTGACGTTCGTTGAGCGCTCCTAAGGTTTGGTCTTTTAACAGCGTGGATAAACCCAAAACAGCGGTGAGCGGGGTCTTCAATTCGTGGCTAATACAAGCTAAAAACTCGTCTTTCAATCGATTGAGATGAACGAGATCGGCGTTTTTGGCGGCTAGTTCTTTCGCCACTTGCTGCTGATCGGTCGTGTCCTGAGCAATGACTAGATGCAGGTTAGCGGGTAGGGCTGGAGCGGGTGAGGCAGCGAGGGACTGTCCCTCTTTTCCCCCCTTCACATTTAGTGGCAACAAGGGAATTTTCAGAAACGAAAAGACGCGATCGCGAACTCGTTTTTGCGCCTGCGGTTCTGAGACTGATGTCTCCTGAGCGATTAGGGTTTCAGGGGTTTTGAGCAGTGGTAGGGCGGACAGGTTGACTTGATGTTGAAGAGCTACTGCGGCGATGCAGGATGAATCGATCGCGCAGTGGTGTTCAAACGTAGCCCGCTCGGAAAAATCGTGCTGCTTTTGGGCAAGATTTTGCACGGCTAGGGGCGATAGGGGGAGTCGTGCCGCCGCACCTAGTGACGTGACGCGGCGTCGCGCACTGTGTTGTTGAGGCGTCTTGTCCAGTTCGCAGGCTTGCATGCTACTGCGTTCCCGTAGCGCGACGCTCGGGATGGGTGAACCCGAGGGTAAAGAGGTGGACGTGCTGGAGATCGCATTGCTCCTGGCTGCATAGCGCAGTTCAACTGGCGGTGCGTCTAACCTCAGTGCTGCGGTAGGCTTACCGCCCTCTAAATCTGGCGATGTCCCCATCTGCTGACGCCAAGTGATATTTTCTGCCACCACTTGCCCTGTAGAGGTTTGTAAGCTCAGCGGTATGGGCAGCTGTTCCAACACTTGGAGCAACAGATTGAAGCTGATGAGCTGCAACTGTTCCTCCGTATCTCCTACGGATATCCCGTCCGAAGCCCTTGTGCTGGATGCGAGCCTCCCCCGTTCGGGAGTTGCCGTGCGCCCAGTTGGGGTGTAGAGCGTAGTCTTTGGGTAAGACGTAGCGGCTTCGCGAGGGCTAGGAGTCGGTCTTCTCGACGAGTCTGCTCGGAAAAGGCGATCGCTATCTGTCAACCTGGGAGCGATAGATTTTAACAGGAGCCAGCTATCGAGCAGCCCGATAAACTTTCCCTCTTCATCGACCAAGCCCCAGTGTCCGAGGGGTACTCGCCGTGTTAGATGGGCTGGACGAGTGCCAGGGTCATAAGATGCACTTCCTTGAGATGCGATCGCATCTCCATCTACAGGGCTAAGTGCTGCGCTTGTAACCATTTGAGGCGACAAGTGCCAAAGCCTCCGTGCGCTTGGGCGTGCTGCCATCCGCCGTTGGTCTTCCTCTAAACAGTGTCCTTCCTGAGTCAGCTTGCCGTCTGACTCTTGTAAGTAAGTCCAGAATTGGCTCAAACTCATCTGAGCTGGTAGGATTGTCAGGGGTTCAAGCATCGGCGAATCGAGCTGAGATAGCGGTTTGTCAAACTCTCCAGTTACCGTGTCTCCAGGAGACCCTTCTGTTTCTAATTGAGCCAACCCAATCAAGTAGGGGAAAACCTGCCGCAGGCTAACGACTCCTAATGGGTGCTGCTGCTCGCTCACCACAACAATTGCGTCGCACCCTGAAGAGTGGAAAATCTCCAGCACGGTAGTCAAACCAGCCGTCTGTTGGCAAACAGGAATGGCTTGAGCAAATTCTTTGAGACTGGGAGTTGGCATGGACGTGACCAATCGGGTGACAATAGAGGAAAAGAGTCCGTCAGTGACAGCACCTCCTCAGTTTTGAGCAGAACATCGGGTTAACTCTACGCTAAGCACCGACACCTACGTTTCGATCTTCTAAAAAAAGAAGCCAGTACAGCTCAATTATTGCTCTCATTTGGGGACTTAGAGAGCAAACAAATTACAATTACTTACAATCGTCCGATTCATTAAATTAATATTAAGTAAATTTCTTAAGAAGTTGTTAAAATATACAGCGACTGAGTAATGTCCAACCCTAAATCTCTCGTTCATTGTTTAAACGCGGATTGTTTTGCCTACCAAACTGACTATTTGTACATTTGTGCGCTCTGAATCGCTGGCTCAGTCCTTGAGACAGTTGCTGAGCGGCGATCGCTATGTCTTGCAGGCGACTAGCTCAGAAGCTGAGTTTTTCGAGTTTGTAGAGCAATACAAACAGCAGCTAGATTGTTTGGTCGTGCAAGATGATGGCTCACTACTGAATGTCATCAAGCGTTTATATGAACAAGGAACGCTGCTACCAATAGTCATTTTTCCTAAAGACCCTGAGGACGCTACTTACAGTGTTGCTACAAATAACCAGCCAAACAATAATCAGACCGTCGCTCGTTCGCCACGAGACGAAGCTACCCACCTGTTTCATGCGGCTGAAGTTAGACTAGGTAATACTCAGCTAGCGGAAATAGGAGGCTTTATCGATAAGGCGATCGCTCAGTTCGTATCTCTTTCGCCTACCACTAGCTTACCGACTCCCTCCGTGAATGGTGATGCAACAACCAATCAAAACACTCGCAGCTTCTTGATCCAACAGCAGCACCGCTTGTCTGAAAAACTTAAGGAGCGACTGGGCTACCTAGGCGTGTACTACAAGAGAAATCCGCAGTTTTTTTTACGCAACCTCCCTGAACCAGAGAGACAGGAGTTCTTAGAAAATCTCAAACTGGAGTATCGTCAGATTGTTTTAGTGTACTTTTCTCCTGGTAGTAACCTGAATCAAAAAATCGATAACTTCGTTGATAAAGCATTCTTTGCCGATGTATCGGTTTCCCGAATAGTGGAAATCCATATGGAACTGATGGAAGAATTTTCCAAGCAATTGAAGCTAGAAGGACGAAGTGAGGAGATTTTACTAGATTATCGCTTAACGCTGATTGATGTGATCGCTCATCTTGGCGAAATGTATCGTCGCTCCATTCCCAGAGAGTCTTAAGATTAACATTTAGCGATAAGCTTGAGTGAGGCTCTCAACTGGACTGTTTGTCCTTAAGCTCATTTCTGGTTGCTATTGCGTTCTCACCCGTCTTCTTGCTAATTGTCAATTGCTAACTATGAGTCCGCTAAAGAAAACCTATGTTCTCAAGCTCTACGTAGCTGGGAACACTCCCAATTCAGTTAGGGCTTTAAAAACACTAAAAAATATCCTCGAACAGGACTTTCAGGGCGTTTACGCCTTGAAAGTTATTGACGTCCTAAAAAGCCCTCAGCTAGCTGAAGAAGACAAAATTCTGGCTACACCGACCCTATCGAAAGTCTTACCGCCTCCCGTCCGAAAAATTATTGGCGATCTTTCAGATCGGGAAAAGGTTTTAATTGGATTGGATCTGCTGTATGAAGAACTTCGTGAAAATGAATCAGATATTTAAAGCATGCCTAGGTATAATACCAGATTCCTCCCGTTTTAAGTGAAATCGACTTTACTTCTTTACGTTTAAGTTATATTCCTGTTTGACGACCGACAAAATGAGTCAATTTCAACCGAGCGAGCAACAACAGAACGAATCCACAACGATGGGAGTCCAAAAAATCCGGACGATGATCGAAGGCTTCGATGACATCAGTCATGGAGGCTTACCCATCGGTCGGACGACTCTCGTCAGTGGAACATCCGGTACCGGCAAAACGTTGTTAGCGGTTCAGTTCCTCTACAACGGCATCGTTCATTTTGATGAAGCTGGTGTGTTTGTTACGTTTGAAGAATCTCCCACAGATATCATTAAAAATGCTTACAGCTTTGGTTGGAATTTACAGAAATTAATTAGTGAAGGCAAGCTCTTCATTCTAGACGCATCGCCCGATCCCGAAGGTCAGGAAGTAGTAGGAAACTTTGACCTATCGGCGTTGATTGAACGAATTCAATATGCCATCCACAAATACAAAGCCAAGCGAGTTTCTATTGATTCCATCACTGCAATCTTCCAACAGTACGATGCTGCCTCAGTAGTGCGACGGGAAATTTTTCGCTTAGTTGCACGTCTCAAGCAAATTGGCGTGACTACCGTCATGACGACAGAGCGAGTTGAAGAATATGGTCCCGTAGCACGGTTTGGAGTAGAAGAATTTGTCTCCGACAATGTCGTCATTGTTCGTAACGTTTTAGAAGGGGAGCGCCGACGCCGCACGATCGAAATTCTCAAGCTGCGCGGCACAACTCACATGAAAGGAGAATACCCCTTTACAATGACGAACCAAGGAATCAATATCTTCCCGTTAGGTGCAATGCGCCTGACTCAGCGTTCTTCCAATATTCGAGTATCATCGGGTGTCAAAACCTTGGATGAAATGTGCGGCGGGGGATTCTTCAAAGATTCGATTATTTTGGCAACGGGTGCCACCGGAACGGGCAAAACATTGTTAGTGAGCAAGTTTATTCAAAATGCTTGCTTGCAAGGCGATCGCGCAATTCTTTTTGCCTACGAAGAATCTCGCGCTCAGCTATCTCGTAATGCTTATTCTTGGGGAATAGATTTTGAAGAAATGGAACACAAAGGGTTATTAAAAATCCTTTGTTCTTATCCTGAATCAGCAGGATTAGAAGACCACTTACAAATTATTAAATCTGAGATTGCAGATTTTAAGCCCACTCGGATTGCGATTGATTCGCTTTCAGCATTAGCACGAGGAGTGAGCAACAATGCCTTTCGGCAGTTTGTGATTGGCGTTACGGGTTATGCAAAACAAGAGGAAATCACTGGATTCTTCACGAATACAACTGACCAGTTCATGGGGTCTCACTCCATCACCGATTCCCATATTTCCACCATTACTGACACTATTTTGATGTTGCAATACGTGGAGATTCGAGGGCAAATGTCTCGCGCTATCAACGTGTTTAAGATGCGGGGTTCTTGGCACGACACCTCTATCCGCGAGTATACCATCAGCGAAGAAGGCGCAGAAATCAAAGATTCGTTCCGTAACTATGAGCGGATTATCAGCGGTTCGCCAACTCGGATTGAGATTGATGAAAAAAGCGAACTCTCTCGCATTGTTCAAGGAGTACGGGACAAATCCGGTGAATAGTTTGGCTCGTTGCTTTGTTGCTTCTTAAAGGTGTCTTCCAAGAATCAAAGCCTCTCTCAAGAGTACGAGAGAGGCTTTCCAGAGAGGTCAAATCGGATCGCATCCAACCGAGAACCGCTAGAGTTGGTAACTCGGGTGGTTTCCCTGCTGAATATACCCAAACTGATAATGCTGTCCGTTGCTCGT
>DATNPC010000255.1:0-5105 GCA_036703375.1 Allocoleopsis sp. | reverse complement strand
TGCTAGTCAGCGATGTTTGGCAGCGCCGTGGCGTGGGGACTGAGTTACTGCAACGACTCGTACAGGTCGGTCGCGACGAGCATCTCGATCGCATTACAGCAGATATTCTCGGTGAGAATTCGGCCATGCAACGAGTTTGTGAAAAAGTTGGCTTCCGCCTGACTCGACTGCAAAGCGATTTCGTCAAAGCTGAAATCGATCTTTAGGTGCAAGGCAAAAGGCACGAGTCAGAGGACTGTTATGTTGATGACGGGTACGCGATCGTTTAGGTCATAAAACCTGCCCTAACCTTGATGGCGGCAACTATATGTAGCAATCCAATTTGAGTTGTGAGATGTCAGTGGTGTAGATGCTCGACTTTTACAAGCATCGGGCATCTCGCCGTCGTGAATCATTGAGGAGATCTGCGCTCAGTTTTGAGGAATGAGAAGCAGAACTTTCTCATTCCTTTTGAGATTGCAACGTATTTGGGAGAGGTGAAAATGACCCCATGCTTACCCTAAGACAATTCCTATTTCATTAGGATTTTTTAACGATATGACTTCAAGTATTAATTGTATACATGTACGTTTCTTTTATATAGTAATGTTTTGCAAAATCTATGGATAAAAAATCTCCAATTCGTTCATGATAGAAATGGTGCAAGAGCTCTAACACCTGAATCGTTTTAGAGGTTGAACTATGCTGAAAGCAGCAGACATCATGACTAAGGATGTAGTCACCATTCGTGGTTCGGCCACAGTGGCGGATGCCGTGAAGCTCATGAAAGATAAAGGCTTGCGCGCCCTGATTGTGAAGCGTCGCCATGAGCAGGATGCCTACGGTATTGTCACAGAAACCGATATCGTTTACAAAGTTACTGCTTTTGGGAAAGACTCGAAGAAAGTACGCGTCTACGAAGTGATGACGAAGCCCTGTATTGTGATTAATCCCGATCTCGGTGTGGAATATGTAGCGCGGTTGTTTGCTAATGCGGGTATCCGTCGCGCACCAGTTATCCAGGAAGAACTATTAGGCATTATCTCCGTTACCGACATTCTGACCAAGGGCGATTTTGTAGATCGCCCCAAAGAAGTAGTCCTGGAACAAAAGATTCAGGAAGCGATTGAGAATGCACGCGCTATTTGTGCCGAGAAAGGTGTAACGTCTCCTGATAGTATGGTGGCTTGGGATGTGGTCGAAGAGCTACAAGCTGAAGCAGCACATCAACGAGCCAAGCGGCTGGAAAAAACTGCATTTGACGAGTACTGTGAAGAAAATCCAGAGGCTCTTGAAGCTCGGATTTATGATACCTAAGGGATGTGGATTAAATAATTTACAAAATTTGTAATTTGTCAGGGCATGGCATTGCCATGCCTCTTGTATATTTCCAGGAAACTACCAGGACTTATACCAATTGGGTTTGAGTTTGCCACATGTTCTCTCTTGCTCCCCCCTTAATAAGGGGGGCTGGGGGGTGAAATGTGTCATTCTTATACCCAATTGGTATTACGCAGGGACTCCATAGATAGGAAGGGCGCACGTCGGTGCGCCCCTACTCATGGTGATTCAAAAAGGAATTTGCGTAAGTCCTAACTACACTACGTAACTGACTGCTCAACTTGACCGCACGGCTCGATTCAAGACACGATGGTAGTCTGGAAGGTTTCTTCCTAACTCCATCCCACTTGTAAGATGGCGATAACCCTTAGTTTCTGCAACCTGTAGAGGATGTCATTACCTATAGAGGACAACTCGCAACCTTTCAATGAAGCACTCCTCTTAAAAAGGATCGCCCAGCAAGACCAATCTGCACTGGCGCAATTGTATCAACGTTACGCTCGGGTCATCTACGCGGTTGCCTTCAAAAGCCTCGGATCGGTTGAAGAAAGTGAAGAAATTGTTTTAGATGTGTTTTCTCAGGTCTGGCGTACCGCAGAACGCTATGATGCGACTAAAGGTCGAGTGGACACTTGGCTGTTTATGATGACTCGCAGCCGGGTATTAGATCGTTTGCGGAGCTTACAACGAGCGACGAAGACTGAAAATGCTTCAGTAGAAGCTGAGATCCAATCGATTAAAGTTAGCGTAGATCCAGTAGAAGATGTTTTGACCCGAGAGCGCCGTACTCAAGTATTAGCAGCACTGAGTCAACTTCCCGATGAGCAACGCCTGGTCATCGAGTTAGCATACTACCAAGGACTGACCCAGAGCGAGATTGCGGCTCAACTAGGGTTATCCTTAGGCACTGTTAAAACCCGGATTCGGCTGGGATTGAACAAGTTACGAGCGACTCTCGGTAATTGGAAATAAAGCTAGGATAGGGCTATAGGCCAACAGAGTGTAATGGAACTTAACGACGCCTGTTTCTGCGAACTTGCTCCGCTCTACGCGCTCGATCTTTTGGACGAACAGGAGCGTCGTGTGGTAGAGGAGCAGATTGCTGAATGTCCGGATTTAGCCAATGAACTTGCAGAATTTCAGGCAGCAGTAGCAGCAATTCCCTACAGCACTCCATCGGTACCAATGGCGGCGGATTTACAGGAACGTCTGTTTCAACGGATTGGTCAAGAAATGCCGAGTGATGAGCCTGTAATTGAAGCTCCGTCGCCTCCAACTGTTCCGTTTGAGTTAGTGATGCGATCGCCCTTTGGGTGGTGCCTTAGGCAATCGCAAAATATTGTCTGGCAACCCCATCCGGTTCCAGGCGTTACCATCGCTACGCTACATGTCGATCCAGTAAAACGGGAAATTACGGGGCTACTCAGGGCAGAACCGGGCGTGCGTTACCCTCTTCATCGCCACGCAGCAATTGAAGAGATGTTTATGCTGGAAGGTGATTTGGCGATCGCAGGAGAAGTTTACGGTGCCGGTGACTATATCCGCTCCGATCCAGGCTCGTCTCATGCACCAGAAACCAATGGCGGCTGCATGTTCTTTTTCCGCACCTCACTAGACGACGAGTATCCAGACTCTACAGCTGGATAGCTTGCCTACGGTTGCAATGCCCAGGCTAGAAAGCGTTCTGTATAGTAGAGCGCTAACTGATTGCTTACCCCGTTGAAGACAGTATCAAACGCATGTTCCGCCCAGGGAATCTCCAAAAAGACAGCCCGACTGCCGACAGCCTGCAAGCGATCGCGCAGAGCTTGCCCAAATTTGGCTTGCACGATATGGTCTTGACCCCCGTACACTAGCAATGATGGGGGTTGAGGCTGCGTTACGTAGTTAATCGGAGACGCTTGCCGATACAGTTCGGGCAGTTCGTCCGGTGAACCGCCCAAAAACGCTTGAAGAACGGCGCGAACGTCGATCGGATCTGGATGCGGTAAGTCGTAATAGCCTTTTGTCAGATTAACCGGCCCATAATAGTTCACTACCGCTCGAATGCGAGGAGCATCGGGACGGTAAGCAGCTAACATGGCTAGATGGGCACCCGCCGAGCGTCCTAGTACAGCGATACGATCTAAATCGGTTTCATACTCAGTCGCGTGCTGCCCAATAAAAGCGAGTGCTGCTTGCACGTCTTCAATTTGAGCAGGAAAACGGTAGCGGGGAGCATGGCGATATGCGATCGCCCAAACCACATATCCACGAGCTGCCATGTAGCGATTGAACTCGGCATTGTCACTAGGACTCCCTCGTTGCCATGCGCCCCCATAAATCACAACAATCGCTGGGTACGTCCCAGCTTGAGGCGGTTGATAGATATCAAGCGTCAGAGACACCCCGTCGGGGGCAGCAAACGGGATTCCTGAAGTATAGCGGACTTGGTGAGTGGGAATCCCTCGAAACCCATCAGCTAGGACAAAGGGTTGAGGACGCACCTGTGCCTGCACTGACGGAGGAATCTTTGCCAGGTAATCTGCACCCAACGCTTGAACCATCGCTGTATCCGCCTGCCGATGGGTTGCGGGAAGTTGACTGAGGGGTAGGAGGCTAACGATCAATCCCGCAACGCTACAACCCAGCACGACGTAGCGAAGCCAACCCGTTTTAGCTGTGAGGGCTAACAGGATAGCGATCGCATTTAATCCCACTAGCCACGGACTTACTTCTGGTGCGCCCACACTCAACGGCAGTAAAGAAAAGGTTGGAGCTGGAATCACAATCCAGGTACTCAAAAAAAGCCCCAACCCCGAAAGCAGCAAAAGCAGGAATTTGTAAACTTCTGGAATGAATTTCAACACGGGTTAAGCTCATCATGAGGTCAATGCAGCTTATTGTGTCTAACTTACGATCTTCGGTGCTAGTCGCTGGCAAACAGTCAGGCACAGTGCCGTCACCAAAAAAGCGATCGCAGCCCACCCAAACGCTGATGCCGCTGTCATTCCTCCTGGCTGCTTCATCAGAATTGACGACAATGCTGTCGCTGCCCCCATCCCACCAAAGTACAAGCCAGTCCCCAAACCAGCATGAGCTGGAGGAACCATTGCCAAGGCAAAGGGAATTTGGCTGATAAAAATCAGACCAAACGCAGTACCGAAGGCGAGGATGAGTCCTGCCGCTAAGATAGGACTGGAGTTCAACAGGGTTAGCCCCATCAATCCCATCATTGCCCCCAATCCAACCAGCATTGCCCTAGTTACGCCCAATTTGACAGTCAATTCTCCCAAAGGAACGGCAGTTAGGGCTGCCACGAGCAAAATGCTGGAGGAAATCAGCTCGTTCCCCAAAACGTGCGACAGTTGAGTTTGCAACACTGGGGGGAAGATTCCCAACAGCAAATTAATTTCTAACCCTGCACCGATACCCACGGTAAACAGCGCACTCAGAAGCCGGAAGGAACCGGGCGGCTGGCTATCCTGTTCTGGGAGGACAAGGGTATGTTTGGGTAGAGCTGAATATAAGATAGATGCTCCGATCGCTAAAGCGATCGCTCCTAGAATAAAGGTCGGAGAGGCTCCTAGGCTCTTGAGTATTAGCCCTAGTACGGGGCCCAACGCTCCGACTAATCCCATAACCAGAACGATGAGGGCACCCGCTTTGGGTAATTCGGCAAGGGGGGCAAACTGGATAAGTAGGGCAACCGCTGGGCCGCGAAACACGATCGTTGCCATCACCCACACCGTCATTAGAACTGGCACTAGCCAGCGTATCCCGGTTGGGAGCTTTCCTTGCAAGAA
>DATNPC010000254.1:0-2511 GCA_036703375.1 Allocoleopsis sp. | reverse complement strand
TTCTTTGACCAGATAGCTGAGTTCTTGTAGACTGGGTTCTGCTGGATCGCTGCCTAGATTCTCAACACGCCGAGAGAGTTCAGCCCAGGTTAAGGATGACCGACTAGCTTGAATTTTTTGCTCCAGCAGTTGGCGTTCTTCATCGGTGAGGGAGAGGATGATTTGGGCAAGGGAATCTACCAGTTTGGTGTTGATTGAAGTGCTGGGTTGACTCATAGTGCAAGGTTTTCAGCAGGTAGCCCTATTGTAGCGAGGATGCGATCGCTCAGGCGTTTTCTGCATCGATTAAAAATGCGATCGCTCAATAATCAAATTACTGTGGTTCTGGTTCTTGAGATGATAAGTCATCGACTAATTGCCAGAATTCCTCAGATTTCAGTCCGCCATCTTCTTTGAGGCTTCGCCTAGAGTTCTCTAGAATTTGATTAAATTTGGAATTATCGGCTAACATTAAGCGCTCTAGAGTTTCAGGGTCTACAATTAAAGTTATTGCCGCTACGGGCTGACCATTCTCTGTAATCAAAATTTGCTCACCTTGCGATTGTTTTAGGTAATCATCAAGATGTGCCTTTATTTCTGCAAGAGGTACAATTTTCAAGGTTGACATTCCTCTCCACCTATAAACAACTGATTGCCCACTTTTATCCCAATTCCCAAAATGTAAACTTCATAAGCTTCGTGGTTAGTCTCATAAAACACCCGAAACCGATTATTAGATCCGCAGCGTAGCTCCCAAGTTGCACCTAGTTCCGAAGATTGCAGTAAGGGTTTGCGGTTGCGGGTTTCTACTTCTGGTTCATAGCTCAACTGTTCCTCAATTGTACTACGAATCAGCGAATAATATTTGCGGTCAATTGCTGCAAGATGCTGGACTACCGGGCGGGTGAAGATGATTGCAAATGCCTGCTGAGGTGTCATGCGTCCTATCTCAAATTAGAGGCATTACTCTACCACTACCTCAGTTGAATTGACTTTTATTTGTCTGAACATTGAACAAAAGAAAATTAGTTTACCAAATTACGAAAGTTGCGATCGCTCTGTTCGTATTGCTGAGGAGTTTTCTGCATGGATTCAAGAATGCGATCGCTAAAGCGGGATGCTCCCTTGAGTTCAGCAACCCCATAGCAGCAAAATTGCTAGACTAAATTTGCAACATCAAAGATTCATGGGAGAAACTCTGTGATCGCAATAGAAACGATCGCCACTGTCACCCCTGACGGTAAGGTTACGGTACAGTTACCATCAACCATTCCATCAGGGGAACACAAGCTGATACTGGTGATTGATGAGACACCCGTCGAGCGAGAAAAGCGTCCACCGCTTGATTTTTCGCTACAGCAAAAAGAAGAGATTGATTTGAATAAGTATGCTGGTGTAATCAAACTAGCTCAAGACCCTTTGGAGTATCAGCAGCAAATTAGGGATGAGTGGCGTTGACAAAGGCTTTAATTTTATTAGATACGAATGTGGTTTTGTACTTTCTGGGAGGTCGGTTAGCCAAGCCTTTACCATCAGGACAGTATTTTGTTTCAGTGATTACTGAGATAGAATTACTATCTTATCCCAGCCTCAGTCCAGATGAAGAGATACAGATTCGTGATTTCTTAACTAGGATTACAGTGGTTGGAATCGAGGATAATATCAAAGAATCAACTATCGCTTTTCGTAAACAATACAAACTCAGGCTTCCTGACGCAGTAATTGTAGCAACGGCACAATCTCTGAGTGCAACGTTGTTTACAAATGATGTAAGACTGGCTAATTTAACCGAAATTAACACTCAGTCAGTAGAAATTTTGTAATTGAAAGCGATCGCTTCCTTACATTTGTCTGGAAAATCCACTAATTGCGATCGCTCTTTTCTCCCATGCGTTAGCTCTCGCGGCGCTCTCTTGCCACTCAAGCCTATTAGTTCCAGAGATTTTGCAAGTTGAGGACGAAACCCAGTAAGATATCTTCTCCGGATAATTGTGTAGGAGAGTCGAGGACTTCTACAGGTTGTCCCAGGCGATAAATTTCAACTCGGCGTATTTTTCGGTGAATTAGCCAGCCTAGTTTAACTCCGCTATTCATGTATTCCTGCATTTTTTCTTGGATCTTTTTTAGGCTATCTGTGGGTGACATTAGCTCTAAAACAAAATCAGGAGCAATGGGCGGAAACTTTTCTTTTTCTTCAGGGGTAAGTGTATCCCATCGTTCTTGTTTTATCCAGGAAACATCGGGAGAGCGATCGCCTCCATTGGGTAAGCTGAAACAAGTGGATGAATCGAAGCAAACTCCTAGCCGATTTTGTCGGTTCCAAATGGCAAAAGTAGCCGCTATTTCAAAATTCTGGTTTCCTGTTTCTCCTCCTGTGGGAGACATAATAATTAATTCTCTCTTGGCGTTGCGTTCAAATTTAACGTCAGGATTTGCCCGACAAAGTTGGTAAAATTGTTCGTCGGTTAGTTCAATGATGGGATTGAAGTTTACAGTAACAGCATTCATGCGCTCAGACTTCGCCTATCTACT
>DATNPC010000253.1:0-2399 GCA_036703375.1 Allocoleopsis sp. | reverse complement strand
TCAACTGTGTCAAAAGTTGCGTTCCCATAACTATCAAACGCCCGTTCTCTTACTCACAGGTCAAGGCTCTAGTACTGATATGGTAATGGGCTTGGATGCTGGAGCAGATGATTATGTGGTGAAACCGTTTGACCTGTCAGAATTATTAGCTCGGATTCGTGTTTTACTGCGCCGGAAACATTTAACGCTTCTGTCAGTTCTAGAGCATGGAAAATTGCGTCTTGATTCTAGTACTTGTGAAGTCACCTATTGCGATCGCACCCTGCATCTAACGCCTAAAGAGTTTCGTTTACTGGAGCTTTTCCTCCGCAACAAGCATCACGTTTTGAGTAGAAGTGCGATCTTAGATCGGCTCTGGTCGTTTGAAGAGGTACCCAACGAAGATACAGTGACAGCTCACGTCAAGGGTTTACGCCAGAAACTCAAAGCAGCTGGAGCTCCCAGCGATTTTATTGAAACCATCTATGGACTGGGTTATCGCCTGAAGCCATCTGTACCCGCCTCGCACCGTTCCCCATCACCCCGGCAGACGGGTACTAGCTCGATACAGCAACAGGCGAAAGCCGTACTCGCCCAAATGTGGGAAAAGCTCAAGGAACATAATAGCGATCGCTTAGCGATTTTGGAGCGAACGGCAATCGCCATACGAGAGAACGCACTGGACAGTGAATTGCGGCACAAGGCAAAAGTCGCCGCGCACAAACTAGCTGGAACATTAGGCACGTTTGGCTTTATCGAGGGTTCGCAACTAGCGATTGAGATCGAGCAAATCCTAGGCGATGAATCGATTTTCGACCAGAACGAGGCGCATCATTTCGGCGAGGTAATCGTAGCTCTGCGACGGGAACTGAAACAGCCTTCATCAATGCCGGTTTCTCCCTCAGCCCCCGAACTCGCCGTCTGTATCCTGTATGTCGTAGACGATGATATAGAACTAGCCCAGCAGGTAGCGCTTGAGGCAGCATCGCAAGACCTGCACGTAGAACTCGCTCTCAGTGTATCCGAAGCACGCGAGAAATTACATCGGTCTAGGTTTAATGCAGTCATCTTAGACCTTCAAACAGTCGATGCCATTGAAGGTAGCTTGACGTTCTTAGCAGAACTCACGAATCTGACACCACCCCTACCCGTGCTACTGTTTACGGCTCATGATAGTTTAAGCGATCGCGTCAAAGTTGCCCGATTAGGCGCTCATGCCTTTTTGCAAAAACCCTTACTCCCCTCTCAGGTAATCGAAGCTGTCAATCAAGTCCTCCAACAGGTTCGAGCCACTGAAGCGAAGGTGATGGTGGTTGATGATGACCCGCAAGTCCTAGCTGTGATGCGGAGTTTATTAGAACCTTGGGGACTTAAACTCACGACTTTAGATGAACCCCGGCATTTCTGGACGATGTTGGAGGAATTTGCCCCCGATTTGCTGGTTCTCGACGTAGAGATGCCTCATTTTAACGGAATTGAACTGTGTCAAGTCGTGCGGAATGCTCCCCGTTGGAGTGGGTTACCCGTCCTATTTCTCACAGTTCATACCGATGCCAGCACCGTACACCAGGTATTTAGCGCGGGTGCTGATGATATTGTCAGTAAACCCATTGTCGGGCCGGAACTCGTCACTCGCGTTCTGAATCGGTTGGAACGAGTGCAACTCCTCCGAAGTTCGAGCGATCCCAAATCCGAGCTGACTACCCCCTGTTTTGAGACCTAGATGCGTAGCGCCTTGCCGCAGACTACCACTTCAGGCGCTCCAGTAGAAAACCAGAGGAGATAAACAGATATAGGGTTACGCGGCATTCCAGAAGGGTAGGCTGATGACTAGTGCAACGTGGCACAAATCACTATCCAGTTGAAAAAGTTTGAAAATCTTACTGTACAAGCTTTCTTGCCTTCTGGCCTCTGCCTTCTTAACACTAGCAGCCTTTCCTCAAGCAGTGAAGAAGTCCCTCCCCTTGCCGTCTCATCTTTTCACGTAGAGTAGGAGTATTCTCCCCGCTGATGGACTCATCATTAACATGGAGTGTGACAGACTGCGCCCTATAGATGGCGAGCGTTTGGTTTGTCCATTTTCTGCTGGTTCCGTCTTTCAACGTGATTTTGGGAAAACAGTAGATTCCTTCTTTGATCTGCAATTTCTTAATTCCAGCCACATTCAGATTAAGCGCTTGTGTATAGCTTTGTTTAGGATTAGGACAAGCGGAAAATTGTAAGGAAACAGCATCAGTAAACCTTCCTCGAAAATCGAATTCCAAGGTGCCGATAGCCTCTTGATTTGAAACTCGGGTTGAAGTACTACACCCAAAAAGAAAGAGTGAACTACAAATAGTTGTGCTCAAGATCCTTGTTGTTTTCATACTCTCCCGGAACAATGATGCCTCATTCCTCACTGATGGCTCCTAGTTAAAGGG
>DATNPC010000252.1:0-16069 GCA_036703375.1 Allocoleopsis sp. | reverse complement strand
AGCCCTCAAGCTAAAAGATCCAACCCCTGAAACGTTTCGTCTGGCACTAGAAGCCGCCGGTGATAAGGAGTTTGTCCAGATGCGTCGGGGTGACAAACTCTTGGAAACGATTATTGCTGTTGCACCGCTTTTGGGGTTATTGGGTACGGTAACGGGACTGATTATTACCTTTAACAACTTGAAAATCGGAAGTGCTGCTCAAACTGACACGACGGCGGCGGCGGCTGGAATTGGTGAAGCGCTGATTACAACTGCTTCCGGAATGGTTGTCGCCATTGTGGCATTGTTGTTTTATCGAGCTTTTGTATCTCTGCAAACCCAGCAAATCGACTATTTTTCAGAGGTTGGCAGCGAGTTAGAACTGATCTATCGGCAAGTCTGGTACGAACCCGCCTTACATGGAAAATTACCGGATACTCATGCTGAGCCAAACCCGAATAAGAGTAAGCTTGGCGACACTTCCCCGAAGGATCAGTCGCGACGTTTGCGCCCTTAGTGCAACTTGGAACAACTTCTCCTACTAAAGCTTGGGGCAGGCACAGAGACACTGCCCCTACGACAAATCAATGTTTCTAGGATGACTGGCTCGGCGCTTTAGTCAGAATTCGCATCAGCGATTTTTCCTTTCGGTGCTTGGGGTTGACGTAACGAGAAAAGCTTAGTGGTTGAGGTACGTTGTCGCGAAATTCCTCCATCTTCCTTGATTTTCCAGCGCTTTATAATATCCAATTCAGATTCAGGCAAACCATCGCGTACAGCTGTTAATTCTTCAACCGATTTACGAAGAATACGTGCTAGTACTCCTAACTGGCGATCGCTAATCTGTTTGCCCTCGTAGATATCTTTCAGGGCTTCAGCCGATAACTTATAAGAATCGCAAAAGCGAGTAAAGTCTTTGTCGCTCATATCGAGTTCTTCTTGTCGAAGCCTCAGCAAACAAGCGATCGCACCCGTTCCGTGCTTTGGACACTCGGTTTTTGCCAAGTATTTTTCTACTAGCTCGTTCACCCGATTGGGATCGCCCCCTGACTGTTCGAGTAAGTCAGAGCAAGCCAACTGAAGCGCTTGACGTAGCTTTCTATCTTCATTTAACGCTCTAACTATTTGGGGCGCGAATCCCGATTTACAGAAGCCGATTCCTACTCCTTCATAAGTAATTGGAAAGTAGGGATCGTAAGGATCGAATTCCCAAGGTAGAGGTTGCTTTTTTGAAAGCATGATGCACCTTTTGGATTAACGTTAAAGTCTCAATTGGACTTTGTTAATTTTGCCAAAGTCTAATTTTTCGGGCAGTCGTCTAGATTGCAAAAACCACAGGCTAACTTACATCTGCTGCTTTTCTCGCTTTAAACTAGAGAAAGCTTTAACTAAATTGTGGTTTTTGCAGGTATGGCTAAGATTTAGCTCATTTCTTAGCTGTTACGCTAAAAATTAATGTAAAATTAAGACTTGTTCCTGATTAATGCAGCTTGCTCTGAGAGAGAATTTCAAACAAAAAATATCCTGTTACCTCTGGGATATGCTCAACAGTAAGCTGTCCCAGAAGTTCAACGGCTTAAAAGGAATGTCACTGACTTAGGGCGAAAGTTGTAGGTATTAGAGAAAACCCGGACTTGGGGGTTTCCCCAAACCCCCATTGGGGGACAAGCGTCTCCCCCAAACCCCCCGCGCAAGGGTTGATTAATGCTTCAGTCAGTGACATTCGGCTTAAAAGCCTCTGTACAGATATGCTGAGTTTCTCGCTCTAGGACAGAAATCCGAGTAGCCTTACGCTCTAATCAGGGAACACTTAATGCTACAAAGCGCCACCAATTTGAATGTTACGCACTCGCACTGGCACGCAGGCATGAGTCATCTGAGCAAGCTGCATGGGTTCACCTTTGCCACAAATATCTGTACCGCTTTGATAAAACTCTGAGGCTGGTCCCACTGCATCGACGCTATTCCAGAACTCAGTCGTCATGGCGTGGTAGGTAACGTCTTTGAGCATCCCTACCACTTTCCCGTTCTTCACCTGCCAAAACGCATCTCCACCAAATTGGAAATTTCGCCTCTGTTGGTCGATGGAGAAACTACCAATGCCATCGATTAAGATTCCATCTTCGGTATCCGCAATCATCTGTGCCAACGTAGCAGTATGGCTTTCTCCCTCCGGCCCCGGTTCGAGTCCGAGATTGGGAATGCGTACCATCGGGACACTCGACCAACTATCGGCGAAGGCACAACCATTACTCGCAGGGCGACCGAGTCGATAAGCGGTTTCGCGATCGCTCAAATAATCGACTAAGATACCATCTTTGACAAGATACCAGTCTTTTGAGGGAACTCCTTCATCGTCGTAGCCCATTGTGCTGCGTCCTCCGGGTTGAGTACGATCGGCCTTAAAGTTCACCCAAGGGGCGGCGTATTGCAGTTTGCCAAGTTTGTCAGTGGTGGCAAAGCTGGTACCGGCAAAGTTCGCTTCGTAACCGTAGACGCGATCGAGTTCGGTGGGGTGTCCGACTGATTCGTGAATGGTGAGCCACAGGTTAGTGGGTTTGAGGATTAGAGTGCTGCGGATACCGGAGGGGCCTTTGGGGGCATGAACTTTTTCAATCGCTTCTTCGGCAACACGTTCTACCTGACTCAGGAGATCTGGTTGATTAATATGTTCGTAGCCGATATTCAGGGGCGGGCGTTCGTAGTTGCGACTTTGAGCATCCCCATTTGCGATCGCAGTACAACCATATCCTGGATAGCTGCGGTAGATCGTTTGCTCGATTAGCGAGCCTTCTGTCGAAGCAAATATCTTATCTTCGCGAGCAAAACGCAAGAAGGAGTAAGCTTTTTTAATCCCGCGCTCTTTATAACTCAACAACTGCTCGTTGAGATGCAATAGCAACTCGGCTTTCTCGGTAATCGGCACCGTAAAGGGGTCGATCTCAATCGGAGTCGTGTAGGTGTCGCGGTAAGCGCTGACTGGGGCTAATCGCACTCGGGTTTGCTGGGAGAGGCGGCTACCTTTGGCAATCTCGACAGCAAGGGCGACAATCCGTTCGACTTCTGCTGGAGTTTTATGGGGACTAGCCGCGAATCCCCACGCGCCATCGAGCAAAACCCGCACGCCGAAACCGGAACTGACATTATCGGAGAGTTGGTTGAGGGAGCGATCGCGCGCGTAAAGATTTTGATTTCGGTACGTGCAGAAACGGACATCCCCATACTCGCACCCAGCGCGGACAATTAAATCGATGGCTAATGTTGCAAGGTCAGTCGTAGTAATCGGTGCAGGAGCTTGTACCATAGGAAGTCTCTGGCAGATTAATCTCGTATTTTAACGATTTCACCTCTTAGTTTGCCGAGTCCGTCCTGCAAGCGATATCATTTGCGTCTCATTCCTCAGTGCGGGGAACTCAGGTTTTTATCGCAGTCGCCATCAAGGTTAGGACGAATGGCACTGACTTAACCATTAATCAACCCTTGCGCGGGGGGTTTGGGGGAGACGCATGTCCCCCAATGGGGGTTTGGGGGAAACCCCCTAGTCCGGGTTTTTCTCATACACCTGAAACTTTCGCCTTAAGTCAGTGCCCTTCAGGTTAGGACGAATGGCACTGACTTAAGCGTTTGTAGTAAGCGCTTTAGCGCTTGTGGCACTGAAGTTCCGACTACGAACCTATGTTATGTCAGTGACATTCAGGTTAGGACAGATTTAATAGGTGAAGCGACGACATACCAGTAATCATCCTTCTGCCCTCTGCCCTTTGCCTTCTGCCTTTTGCTATACGTACTGTATTGACGCTCTTACCACAGAAAGTCTTTTCTTTTATAAGGTGAATAATGTATTTTATCTACTTCACCTGTTTTCCCGCATCATTGACCCTAGGTTTGGTGCGGCGGGTGTTAGGTAAGCCAGCCGGAGAGCTACTTTGCCGACTAATAAACGTATTCTAAAACAGGACAAAAGGTCGCTAGTGAGCCGTAGCCAAGCTTTTACTGGGCAAATCGCTCTACACTATTGGTCAAACCCCAGACAATCGTCAGAGCGTTTAGGGCAAGATTTCAGGTTAGTTGGCTGAGATAGCCTAGTAATTGATGGGAGCATTCTATACGACTATCTTCGAGGATCGAGATTTTGGCAAAATCAATGGCATAACTTTACCGACTATGTTGCTCTATTAACAATTTGGATTAATGAAACCAACTACTCAAACATTGCACCTGCAATTCCACCAGGATCGCACCTACATCGCCATTTCATCTGATGATACAGTTGTCGGATTTTGCACGCCAGAATTTGCGGGTATCATTGTTGAAACGTTTAACGAACACGAGCAATTACAGGAAGATAACGAAACTCTAAATAAAGCCTTAAGACTGGCGTGCTTGGACTTGGCCAGACGAGCAGGTGGCAATGGCACTCAGCTGAGTCGGTTGGTGGCCAAATACATTGAAAAGGCCAAACGTCCCGAACATGGTACGAGAGCGATTGCCTACATGCTTCGCCAACGACAAAAAGAACTAGATGTCAG
The DNA here is from genome assembly GCA_036703375.1 of Allocoleopsis sp. Lineage (GTDB taxonomy): Bacteria > Cyanobacteriota > Cyanobacteriia > Cyanobacteriales > Coleofasciculaceae > DATNPC01. The sequence goes on along the minus strand of DATNPC010000252.1, from coordinate 11,561 downwards.
TACGAAAGAATTTGTTCGTTTTTGCTATTCTTACAAGCTGACTCCTCAAGAATTGAAAGATATTTTCGAGGGAAAAGATATTAGCGATCGCCAGCTCAAAATTTTGTCACGTATTCTGGGAAAATCTGTTGAAGAATTGACTGAAATCCGAGACGGTTTCACAGAGAATGAAATGACCCGACTAGCACGTATCCTCGGCACATCCAATGAAGAGTTGACGAAGTTATTTAGAAACTAAGTCAACTATCAACGATAAAGGGAAGTAGTCGAGTGCAAATCAATTTCATCGGTGGCTCTACTCTAGATAATGGGTGAAGCAATACACCCATTATCTATTACCAATTCGGTTGATTCAATTCAGTAACTCGCTCATCATAACCCTTGTTTCTTAACGAACAACCTGGGGAAGAATCACGCCCACTTGGTTGTTAAAGATTTCCATATCTCGCTGATCTTTTTCCTCAAAACTAGCTTTGAAGAAGTCAGGAACTTCCGGCCAAGTCGATGCATCATATTCACCGTGATTGCCGGGTTGCCGTTTATTGACGAGTTGAGTCACACCCAACAATTCACCATCTGAACCCAAAACTGGCATGCAAAGTAAGCTACAAGTGCGATAGTGCGTTTTCTCGTCAGTTCTGCGAGCCATATCCGAATCAGGATGATCGTATAAATCAAAGGGAATATTCACGGCGCGAACGGTTTGAGCAACCTTACCGACAAAACCTTCCCCCATCGGAACTCGCGTTTCTAACCAAGAACCATCAGATTGGCGAATTGTCGTCCACAAGTCATTGGTGTAATTATCCACCAGCCAGAGGGTACTGCGATCTGCATTGGTGAGTTGTTTTGCAGCCTGCATCACTTTTTGAATCAAGTCTTCTGGATTACCACTACTTTGGCTCACAAAGCTGATCGCTTGATAGAGCGGATCGATCGCTCGTCGTTGTTCCTGAATTGTTCTAATTTCTCGATTAAAGGATTGGAAGGCTTGTAAAATTGGCAGCAGCGAATCAACGCGCTGATGCAGCTTCTCAGCATCTTTTCTAGTAAAGCCTTTGGAGTCAATCTGTTCTATGAGGGGAATACTCGATAGTTCAGGGAATCTTAATTTATTGAACGATCGCACAATGGCAACGATCTTTCCCCGCCGATCCAAAACGGGAAATAAGAGCAGGCTGTACAGGTTATTTAAGTCATCAGGATTGATGCCTCTGTAGATTAGCAAGTCATTATACTTCGTTGGATTATTGCTAGCTTGTACGGCTTTAGAGGCAACTAATTTACTGGCTATCCCCTGATTAGCTGAAATCCTAATTTCCGTGGCATCGCTGCTTTCTTCCTCTTTAACTAACGACCACAGTCCCGTTTCCTCTTCATCCAGTAAGAAGATAGTCGTGCGCTCGGCTTCTAATAATTTGTTAATAGAAAGACAAATGAAACTCAGGAGATGATAGAGGGCATTGTAGAGCGCCTCGTCGCTCTGCTCGCCTAAAGCATTACTCAGCACGGCTAGAGCATTGTAAATCGCTTCTTTGGGTTCAACTTGCGCTAGCTGCTTTAGAGTTTCATGCGTCCTAACGAACTGAAGCACCACTCCAACTCGTTCGTTGAAGACTTGCATCGCCTGTTGATCGTTTCTGTCGAAACTAATCTTGAAATAGTCGGGAACAATAGGCCAGTCCTCTTTGTTGTATTCAGGATGATTGCCCGGTTTACGCTTGTTGACGAGTTGAGTAACGCCTAATAACTCGCCATCCGGACTGACTACTGGCATACAGAGCAAGCTACAGGTGCGATAGCGAGTTTGCTCGTCAGTTCGTTTAGCATTTCCAGCACTAGGATGCTCGTATAAGTCGAAGGGAATAATCATCGGTTCGCGGGTTAGAGCCACTTGACCCGCAAAACCAATCCCAACTGCACATCGTACTTCCCCTTTACCAGGAAGTTCCGTCCACAAGTCACCCCGGTCATGATCCACCAACCACAAGGTACTGCGATCCGCGTTCAAGAGCTTTTTAGCTGTATTCATCACCCGTTGCAGGATGGCTTTCGTATCCAAAGTAATTTGGTCGAGCGAGCGGGTAGCTTCAGCCAACGCAGCAGTTGCCCGCAGTTTTTTCATCACTTTGTAACAAGAGTGGCAACTCTCTAAAATCCGCCGAATCGGAACGACGCATTTAGCCAATCGTTCTAGGTCTAATTTAGTAAAACCTATCGCTCTAACAGCGCGATCGTTTCCATCCCGTAAATGTTCTGGCTGTAACTTGTTGAGAAATTGAATAACAGCAACAACTTCCTTGTCTTCATCCAAGATGGGCAAGGCTAAAATATTTTCGGTTTTGTAATTGTATTTTTTGTCATATTCCTTAACTAAGGCAGCACGCGGATCGTCGTAGACATTGTTAGGAATATGAATCACTTTTTTCATCTGGGCGACCTGGCCGGCAATCCCTTCTCCGACTCGCACCTGAATATCGAGAAATTCACCCAGCTCGTTTTCTGCGACTAACGACCACAGTTCTGTCTTTTCATCGTTGAGTAAATAAATGGTGGCACGGTCTGCACCTAATAACTCTCCAACTTTTGTCGTGACTTCCCGCAGCACCTCATAGAGAACCTGAGCCGAGCCTTGCTCCTCTGCCTCATTGTCTACTTGCGAGAGGATTTCAACTTGGGAAACTAGAAGTTTTCGTTCTAATTCACTAAGGGTTCTTAAGAATTCTGCATCGCTAGGAACGAGTTCAGACTGTAGAGTTTTTAGGGCGTTTTCCACCCAACTCTGGTTAAATACGGATTCATAAATCCGGTTGTGAGGTCTTAACTTGCCCTGTTGCTTGACAACTAAACCCAATAACCGCAGTTCTTTTTGTTCCGGAGTGTCATCGGCGATGACCCCATCCTCTTGTAGAATTTGCTGGTAGAGCTTCAAGAGCTTAAGGCTGTGCTGTTTGCGTCGGAGTAAGCGATCGCGAATGGCTCGTAAATGCTCTAGTTCCGGCAGTTGCTCCCAATTGTCAATCAGCTGATGGCGCACCAACTTTTCAAACCACTGTGCCTCCTCGCCGACAGGAGGTGTATCCTCAGAGGTAACAATCAATTGACATAGCTTTTGGGTGAGGAAGGGTTGTCCCCCTGTCCACTTCAACACCTCTGCTAAGAGTTTCTTGTAGTTTTGAGATTTTTCTTTTAGACCCTGAGCGATGAGTAATCCACTGGAAGAACTGTCGAGGTGGTGTGAGGATTCAAGTGAGTTGGATATCATGGTGCACCTGGTACGAGCTGGTACGAGAAGGGTTGGGATTAAGATTGCTCTTGCAATTCTGGAGTTGGGTGTCCGGTCAATGGCAGCGACTCGAGAGTGTTGTGACTGTCCATAGAATAGCTATATTTTACGAGGAGCAGAGAATACCCTCATAGTTCAACGGTGAACTCCTGACCAGTGACCAGTGAATAAAACAACATCCCTAGGTAGTAAAGCTCCCATTAAAAAGCGTCAACTGCGTTCCTGGCAACTGTTAACTGAAAGCTTTCAATGAAAGATTGTGGCGCTATGCAATAGCGCCCACGGCTAGCGCAGTAGTGGGTTCAATCTCCCACACCACACCGAGTCACTGGTCATTGATAACGGGTCGCCGATTTAAGCCGAGCTGGGAACGCCTCAAACCATCCAGCAATTTAAGCGATCGCACCTGCTATTTTTTCGCCGATCTCGTATACAAACGCCAACAATCGTTACAGAATCAGCACTTTGCTCCACCAGATACTTCAATAGCGAAAATCAGGTTGCTATGATTAGAGCTTATTTCAATGCTCTTAAGTGGGAAATTACCCAACTTAAGTGGTTCATCGTGCATTCTACTAAGAACCATCATGCAAAAGCCACAAATCGTATCTAAGTCAAATCATATTGTTTTAACATCTCATCCCGGTCGCTCAGCATCAAAACCACTACCCATTCACTGGGGAGAATGCGACCCCAAACACCGAGGACCGATCGTTGGCACATTGACGAACTCATCACACCGCAATGCGATCGGTACCCACTCAGGTTCTTATTCAGTTTATCGGGCATTAGCGGTTGCCAGTGGAGCGCTTCAGCCCGGCCATCGCGCCGATCTGACCAACACCGCTCCCGTTGTGGCAATCGGTCCGCATCCAAGTTGGGCTGATGCCGACAAAATCGTTGCCCTCGATCCCTTCGGCGCAATGGTGGGTGAGGTTTACGCCGAGCTGTACAAGCAAGGCTATGACATTCGACCCACAATCGCAGTGACTAAAGCTCATATCAATATGCCAGAGCTACAGGAGGCTGTAGCGAAAGGACGCTTGTCCGTTGATGGAAAAATTCTGAAAACTAGCGGCAGTTTAGTAGTTACCAAGATCGCCATTGACCCCGTCTGGTATCTACCGGGAATTGCCAAGCGACTGAATGTCAAAGAAAGCGAGTTGCGTCGCGCTCTGTTTCAGCAGACGGGCGGAATGTATCCCGAACTGGTGACGCGCCCAGATTTACATGTATTTTTACCTCCCATTGGGGGCATTACCGTTTATATTGTTGGCGATATTGACGCGATTACAGACCCCACACGGTTGCTGGCCGTGCGCGTTCATGATGAATGCAATGGCTCGGACGTGTTTGGTTCTGATATCTGCACCTGCCGTCCTTATCTAGTACATGGTCTTGAAGTCTGCGTTCAGACAGCACAAGAGGGTGGGGCGGGCGTGTTGGTTTACTTCCGCAAGGAAGGTCGGGCGTTAGGGGAAGTGACCAAGTTTCTCGTTTATAATGCCCGCAAACGTCAGGAAGGTGGCGATCGCGCCGATGCCTACTTCAACCGCACGGAATGTGTTGCAGGCGTACAAGATATGCGCTTTCAAGAACTGATGCCCGACGTACTGCACTGGTTGGGGATAACGCAGATCGATCGCTTTGTCTCAATGAGCGATATGAAGTATAACGCGATCGTCAAGTCAGGAATTAATGTTGTCCAGCGCATTGCTATTCCAGAAGAGCTAATTCCTGCCGATGCACAAGTGGAAATCGCCGCTAAGCAAGCGGCTGGATACTATACCCCAGGTCTAGTACCCGATGCCCTGACTCTAGCAACTATTAAAGGCCGCGCTTTAGTAGATTAGTCGGCGAATAGAGCAGGGGCAGGGATGTCGTAGGAGGAGCTTGTTGTCTTTAGCTCCTCTTGCCTTCCCTATGCCCCGTGCTTTTCCATCCCATAACCCAGTTGCAGGCAAATATCCTCTACTTTCTCTCCCCCCGTCCCCCTGTCTCCCCGTCTCCCCGTCTAGACGGATGACTATCTTTAAACGCAACTCGGCATCAGCGTGGGGGTGAGAATAACCCCTCTAGCCAAGGAAGCAATTTTGAATCATTATCAACAGGAAGTGCGCTGTTCTGAGGAGCAGCGCTCCATTATTGCCTATTTGAGAACGCCAGCCGCCATTCGATCGCGATGCGATCGCCTTTTTTCGCTTGCGGTTGCCGATCAGTTGCATCACTTTCGTTGCGATTTATCTCAGTTAGATGCAGTAGCTAACTATGTTATCCAGGTGATGCGCGACGAATACCCCAATCTAACGATTCCCTTTCACAGTCGCTGGCGACATTTTGAGGTGGGAAACGTTCCCCGTCTTGCGGAACTCGAACAGCAGTTAGCAGGACTCACCCCTATAGAAATAGCTAAAACGAAGTTTGACTTAGCGATTATCAGTGTCTTACTCGATGCGGGTGCGGGTGCAGATTGGCAGTATCGCGAATCAGAAACAGGATTAGTGTTTCGCCGTTCGGAAGGGTTAGCCGTAGCCAGCTTCCGCATGTTCTTAGCTGGCGCTTTCTCTAGCGACCCAGAACACCCACTGCAAGCCGATGCCCAAGGACTGCAAACATTAACGGCACAAAGGCTAGCACAAGGATTCCAAGTCAATCCGACGAATCCTCTCGTCGGCATTGAGGGTCGCCTCGAACTGCTACAACGCTTAGGGCAATCCCTCCGCGATCGACCCGAAATGTTTAGCGATGAGAACCCACGCCCTGGTAATCTAGTAAATTACTTGCTGAATTCGTCAACAAGCGAGAGGGAGCAAGAGAATTTTTCCCCATTTCCCCAGTTCTCTATCTCCTTATCTCCCCATTCTCAACTCGCTGCTAGCACAGTATTAAGTGCCGTCTTAGAGGGATTGGGCAACATCTGGCCGGGGCGACTCGCGATCGCAGGCATCAATTTAGGTGATGTTTGGATTCATAGTGCCTTAGAAGGGGATAACCCAAGCGATCGCTACGTCCCCTTTCACAAACTCTCCCAGTGGTTGACCTATTCTCTGTTAGAACCTCTGCAAGCACTCGGGCTAGAGATTACGGGGCTAGATGAGCTAACGGGCTTACCCGAGTATCGCAATGGCGGTTTGTGTCTCGATTTGGGACTGCTAGCCGTCAAGGATACCGCTATCCTCCAAACTCCGCACTTACCAGGGTCTGAGGTAATTGTGGAGTGGCGGGCGCTGACGGTGAGTTTGTTAGACAAAATTGCTGCCGCTATCCGGCAACAACTCAACCTGACACCTAACCAGTTGCCCCTCGTGAAAGTTTTACAAGGAGGAACCTGGACAGCAGGACGACAAATTGCGGCCGAGTTGAGAGCAGGCGGCGTTCCCCCGATTCAGATCGAGAGTGATGGAACAGTTTTTTGATAGGAACAAAACTAGATATGGCGTCTCAAGTTACAGTAATTGACCATCCCCTCGTGCAGCATAAATTGACGCTAATGCGTCATGCTGATACCAGTACGGCTAAATTCCGCCAACTGTTAAAAGAAGTTGGGATGTTATTAGCCTACGAGGTGACGCGAGACTTGCCACTCAAGTATGAAGCAATTAAGACGCCAATCGCTCCCCTGCTTGCCCCCATGCTTGCCCCAGAGAAGAAGATGGTTGTTGTCTCAATCATGCGTGCGGGGTTGGGTCTGTTAGACGGCATTCTGGAACTGATGCCCTCGGTTCGAGTCGGGCATATCGGCTTATACCGCGACCCCACGACCTACGTCGCGATCGAGTATTATTTCAAACTCCCCCACGATATCGAACAGCGAGATATTTTAGTCGTCGATCCGATGTTAGCCACTGGCAACTCAGCGGTTGCTGCGGTTGACCGCCTGAAGGAAGTGAGTCCCCTATCACTGAAGTTTTTATGCTTATTGGCAGCACCGGAGGGAATTAAGCATTTCCACGAGCAACATCCCGATGTGCCAATTTTTACAGCCGCGATCGATGAAAAATTAGATGAGTATGGTTATATTGTGCCAGGACTTGGGGATGCAGGCGATCGCTTATACGGAACGAAGTGACAGGAACCAGCACCCTCGGTCTTGGAGCCTTCTGCCTAATTTTCAGATTAGGAAGACACCCATGCCCCATTACCCATTACCCATTCCCAACATCCCACCACCTTTTGCCGAAATCCCCGTACCGTCTCACTCTTAGCGAAAATGGTAGGATCAAGATAAAAATGCCTCCAAAGAAGCGGTGGCACTAAGCTGTTAGTAGTTAGAAACCAAAGACTAGAATGAAGCGTTGAATAGCAGGCGTGAACTATTCGCTCTTATCTCTAGTCTTTAGTCTTTAGCCTCTAACGGCTACCCGATACGCAAGCGAATAGACGTCTCCCTTTCCTGTTATGTTAAAAAATTTACTTGGCGATCCCAACGCACGAAAACTTAAAAGATACCAGCCTTACGTTGCTGACATCAATGCTTTAGAAGAAGATATTCAAGCGCTATCGGATGACGAACTCACGGGTAAAACGGCAGAATTTAGACAGCGACTAGAGAAAGCCACAAGCGATCGCGAACGAGAAGAGCTGCTAGATGATTTATTGCCAGAAGCCTTTGCCGTAGTGCGAGAAGCTGCACGGCGAGTTTTGGGAATGCGCCACTTCGACGTGCAGCTGATGGGCGGCATCGTCCTGCACAAAGGACAAATTGCCGAAATGAAAACGGGCGAAGGGAAAACCTTGGTATCTACACTCCCCGCTTACCTAAATGCTTTAAGTGGCAAGGGCGTTCACGTCGTTACCGTTAACGACTACCTCGCTCGTCGAGACGCTGAGTGGATGGGGCAAGTACATCGCTTCTTAGGATTGAGTGTCGGGCTAATTCAATCGGGAATGGGACCAGCCGAGCGTCAGCGCAACTACGCTTGTGATATTACCTATGCGACGAACAGCGAACTGGGCTTCGACTACCTGCGCGACAATATGGCCTCAGTGATGGCCGATGTCGTGCAACGCCCCTTCAACTATTGCGTCATCGACGAAGTAGACTCCGTACTGATTGACGAGGCACGGACGCCACTGATTATTTCCGGTCAAGTCGAGCGGCCGACTGAGAAGTACATGAAAGCGGCGGAAATTGCCCGATACCTCAAAAAAGAAGAACATTACGAAGTGGATGAAAAGGCACGTAACGTTCTCTTAAGTGATGAGGGCTTTGCTGAAGCCGAGAAGCTGCTGGAAGTGACGGATTTGTACGACCCGAACGACCCTTGGGCGCACTACATCTTCAACGCGATTAAGGCAAAAGAGCTGTTTATTGCCGATGTGAACTACATCGTTCGCAACGGAGAAGTGGTGATTGTAGACGAGTTCACGGGACGAGTTCTCCAAGGCCGCCGCTGGAGCGATGGCTTGCACCAAGCGATCGAAGCCAAGGAGAATGTGGAAATTCAAAATGAAACCCAAACCCTGGCTACCATTACTTATCAAAACTTCTTCCTGCTTTATCCCAAGTTAGCGGGGATGACAGGTACCGCGAAGACCGAAGAAGCAGAGTTTGAAAAAATCTACAACCTGCAAGTTACGATTATTCCTACCAACAGACCATCGGGTCGTCAGGACTTGTCAGACGTAGTGTACAAAACTGAGCCAGCGAAGTGGCGCGCCATTGCTGACGAGTGTGCTCAGATGCATGAAGTCGGACGCCCAGTGCTGGTAGGAACCACGAGCGTAGAAAAGTCAGAACTGCTTTCCGGTTTATTGGCCGAGCAGGGAGTGCCGCATCAGCTCCTCAATGCCCGACCGGAAAATGTGGAACGGGAGTCGGAGATTATTGCTCAGGCGGGTCGTAAAGGGGCTGTAACCATTGCCACGAACATGGCGGGACGAGGCACGGACATCATTTTGGGCGGTAATTCAGACTATATGTCGCGATTGAAGTTACGAGAGTACTTCATGCCCAAGATTGTCATGCCCGAACAAGAGGATGCCTTAGCTGCCATGTCAGTTGCGGGAACTGGCGGACGTCCTCCTGCTCAAGGCTTTGCTCCGGGTAAAAAGGTCAAAACCTGGAAAGCCAGTCCGCAGATTTTCCCCACTCAACTCAGTCAACAAACGGAAAAACTGCTCAAAGATGCTGTAACCTTTGCGGTGCAGCGCTACGGAGAGCGGAGTCTGCCGGAGTTAGAAGCTGAAGACAAGGTAGCCGTTGCTTCAGAAAATGCGCCGACAGATGACCCCGTCGTTCAAAAACTGCGGGAGGTTTACAAAGCCATCCGTCGAGAATACGAGGAGTTTACCAAGCGGGAACATAATGAGGTCGTGGGGTTAGGAGGGCTGCACGTCATTGGTACAGAACGCCACGAATCGCGCCGGATTGATAACCAGTTGCGGGGTCGGGCGGGACGCCAAGGCGACCCAGGTTCGACCAAGTTCTTCTTGAGTTTGGAAGATAACTTGTTGCGGATTTTCGGGGGCGATCGCGTGGCAGGATTGATGAATGCCTTTAAAGTCGAGGAAGATATGCCCATTGAATCGGGCATGCTCACCCGTTCTCTAGAAGGCGCACAGAAAAAAGTCGAAACCTTCTATTACGACACCCGGAAACAGGTGTTTGAGTACGACGAGGTGATGAACAACCAACGACGAGCCATCTACGCCGAACGCCGTCGGGTACTCGAAGGGCAAGACCTGAAAGAACAAGTCATCCAGTATGCGGAAAAGACCATGGATGAAATTGTGGACGCCTATGTCAACCCAGACTTGCCGCAAGAAGAGTGGGATTTACCGAGTCTGGTATCGAAGGTAAAAGAATTCGTCTACCTGCTCCAAGACCTAGAGCCAGAGCATCTAGATGACATGCTGGTCGTCGATATCAAAACCTTCTTGCATGAAGAAGTCCGCAAAGCCTACGACATCAAAGAAGCCCAAGTCGATCAAATCCAGCCAGGACTGATGCGGCAAGCCGAGCGATTCTTCATCTTGCAGCAAATCGACACCCTCTGGCGCGAGCATTTACAGTCAATGGATGCTCTGCGCGAGTCTGTAGGATTACGCGGCTACGGTCAAAAAGACCCCTTAATCGAATACAAGCAAGAAGGGTACGAAACCTTCTTGGAGATGATGATCGACATCCGCCGCAATGTTGTTTACTCTCTCTTCCAGTTCCAGCCCCAGGCTCAACCGCAGGCTGTTTAAGAGGGTTAATAGTTAGTGGTTAATAGTTAGTAGATTCTCCACTAACTATTAACCACTAACCACTAACTACTTGGTCAACGGCAACAGCAACCGACTGGAGTAACAGTCGGATTCTAGACGGTAGAACTGGAGGTCGCCTCCCCAAGAGCGGAGAATTTCTTGACAAATCATCAAATTTCGGGTAGGGAGTGGCTCTTGATAGGAAGAGGAGAGGGCTTGTAGGCAATCGTCTAATAGTCCGCTTTCCGCAATCAGCAACTCCAATAGAGGAAGGGATGGAGTGGTGTTGGGTACGGCGTCCTGGGACTCGGCATTAACCGGACAGCACCAGATGTTAATCCAAGTGCCCGGTTGGGCATGAAAACAGGAGGTCAGCAACAGCTCAAACAGGATACATTCAAGTTTGAGCCGATCGCCAAAAACGCTATGTTTTCCAGGATTATGCACTTGCAGCATTAACTGGCGCTGCTTGTAAATCGGCTCAACGCGACGAAGCGATCGCTTTAACAGACTGGCCAGAGGGATCGAACGTTGGTTAACGGTCAGTTGCCACTGCTCGTCAGTTAGTACCGACGAGAATACCGATAGCGTCTTTTCTAACTGATGCAGTAAATTCTGTCGGCGCATCTGTTGCAAGGGTTGACCGCCTGCCGGGGCAGAATCGGGATTGATTTCGTCCAACTCTCTAGGTTCAAGATTATCCACTTCCGTGGGGCTTTCCGGTAAGACAAGTCGGGACTCAAGCTCTAGTAAGGACTTGACGCTTTGCGTGACAGAATGATGCAGAGTCTCTAAGCAGCGATGTTTATACCAGTTGAGGGTTTGTAGACTTTCGGCGTCTTGTTGGTAGCGAGTCAGGTAGCGCTGATAGTAGCGAAACCACGCAAACTGAGCGTTCAACGTTTCTAGAGGTGGCAGGAGATGGTGAGGCCACTGCCGTTGTGCATGGTCGGCAAGCAGTACAATTCCCGTAGTCGGCATTGCATTCGTATGGAGCGCGATCGCAAGTAATTGACCGATGCCAAGACTTCTCAACCATTGATGCGTCGAAGCATCAAAGTCATTCACCGAGCGATCGAGAAAC
>DATNPC010000251.1:0-16105 GCA_036703375.1 Allocoleopsis sp. | reverse complement strand
ATTGGTAGGCAAGCGAGTTTTTGTCACACCAGGGGCTTATCGCCAATCTGGGGAGGGAATTGCTGTTGTCGATAGGGGGTACGGTACCCTGCGGTGGCTTGAAGTTCGTATGCTCAATGGCAAACTTCAACCGTTGCCGCTCAATGAGGCGAGGTTAGTCGTGTAAGCAATGGTTGTTACGATCGCGACTACCGAGAGGAACTTCAAAATCCCACTAAAATTGGATTTTGTCTGTGCCAGTTACGCCAGAATTAAGGAACAAACTGAACAGAAGCTCCATCTTTCGTATGCCCAGGTGGACGAGTGAGAGCCGAGCCGAGCAAGCTCGAAAGATTAGGGAATGGAAGCCCTGGCAGAAAAGCACAGGGCCCGTAACGTCGGAAGGGAAGGCAGTCACTAGCCGAAATCGAAGTCCCAGTGATTTTGTCCTTCTTTGCGGGGTTTATATTCGGTGCGACACGAAAAGGGGCAGCAAATTAATCCGTGAACTGCTCGGAGCTTTAGAGCATTACACCTTGGGGCATGTTTCTGATGAAGAATGTCGCCAAAAAATTGAGCAGCTACTAAGTCAAAACGGATACTAAGTGCGGAGATAGCACTGGAAAATACTTAAAAATTGATTAGTTCGTTGTTCGTTTTTGCTTGGTTTTGGTTAGCGGAAATTTATCGTTTGAATAGTTAGTTATTAGTCAAAAGTTCTTTTTTGTTCTATTGAACTACTATATAAATCTACAGAGGGACTCAGGGGAACCGCCTAAAACCCGCATTCTAGCGTTTTGGAATATACCAAATCGCCCTCTTTCTGGCTAAGCCGATAAAATTTTGTAGCGTGTATATTTGTTCTTTTTCCAATTAATGATTGCGAAAAAGGTTAGGATCTGCGAAGCAGATCCGAGAGAACACACCCCAAGTGGTGAGGGGGTGAGCTTTTGCGATCGCGACTCAACTAGGCAGATTGCACTTCCATGCTTTGATTGTCGTGTCACTACTACCACTGAGTAAGATATGACCATCGGGACTAAAGGCAACACAGTTAACAGCGCCTGAATGCCCTTCAAGAGTTTGTAACAGTTTCCCTGTACTTAGATTCCACAGCTTAATCGTATTATCATTACTGCCGCTAGCAAGTGTTTGACCATCAGAACTGAAGGCTACAGAATTGACTCTATCTAAATGCCCTTGAAGGTGGTGTAGGGGTGTGCTGCTGTTCAAGTCCCAAAGCCAAATTGTGTTATCAATATTGCTACTAGCAAGAGTTTGACCATCCGGGCTAATAGCAACAGACCGAATTCCGTCAGAGGGGCGTTCCTCTCGAACTCTTGGGTAACAAACTTCTCCTACACAAACCTCCTCTAAAAATTTTTGATGCCAAGCGATTTCTGCTGGCCATTCAATAGTGGAGAGCAACTCACCAGAGCAAAGGTTCCAAACCTTGGTTGTCTGACTACCACTGCTGGCAAAAATGTTTCTGTCAGGACTGAAAGCAATGGAAGTGACGTAACTTGCATGACCTTTTAGTGTACGTATTAGTTGACAATTCCCTAAGCTCCAGACGAGCTTTACCGTATTGTCCAGACTGCCACTGGCAAGTATTTGCCCATCGGCACTGAAAGCGATCGAAGTAACCGCATAATCTGGATGATTAGAGAGGTTGTATAGCAATTCTCCGGTGCGTGGATTCCAAAACTTGATTGTGCCGTCGCCGTTGCCAGAGGCTAGGGTTTGCCCATCGGGACTAAAAACGATGCAGTTATTGAACGCATCGTAAAGGTTGAGGATTTGCTCTCTAGTGGGCAAATGCCAAACTTCAATAGTGAACATTCTTCCAATAGCGAGAAATTGCCCATCGGGACTGATAGTAATGGAATTAACGGAATCAAAATTAACTTTAGATAAATGTTTGGAAAGGGTATAGAGGCAACAGAATAGGCAATCGGGATTGTATTCTAGTAACGCTTGCTTAGCTTTTGGCTCAGTTCTTTCCTGGAGGAGTAGATATGCCGCTTTTTCGACGCGCTCTGATTTGTCCGTTAAGGCCTGAATTACTAAATCCAAGCCTGCTTCCCCGTATTTCAAAGCTTCCGAGAGGGCTGCAACTCTTTGCTCTATAACAGTACTCGCCAAGCGCCTTTTAACACTTTCCAGTCCTCCCAAGACAACACTACCAGGTGATGCTGAGGCTTGACTGCCAAGAACGACATCGTTTTCTTGAGGTTGATTAGGATTATTCTGCACTTTTACCCTACGCACTATTACCCGTGAGCCTATTAGGAACGCATCGTCAGAGCAGTCCTTTTAAAATTCTGAAATGTTTGTTGGCTCCATAACTGACCAAAGATCCAGTTTCGATAGCTACATCAGTTATTTTTCCCAAAACATCTAAAACGTTATCTACTTGTTGACTCTTATGCTGACCTGTTTTACACCAGGTAGCAAAGTGTTCGCAGTTATTGAAGATAAGATTGTATCTACCTTTATCTAACCTGTCCATTGCTCGGCACACTACCACGGATGGTGAATAACATTGTATATACTTACGCTCATGAACTAATTTTGTTGAGGAAAGAGACTCAAAATAGGACATAGTATCGCGAGAGACTTTCCCCCTTTCTCTGGAAAAATGAATGACTGTACCGTCACCGCAGTCGATACCATGATGGGTGTAAACTATGCCGCGAGTATCGCAGTAAACATAGATGTGATCGCCTTGTGCCATGAAGTAGTTTTTAACTTCCTAAGTAATTAGTTCCTGATTACAGTGTTCTTGGTAGCTTAGAATTTCCACTCGTGGTTGGGGTCATCCAATGCCGCACGAACAGAAGCTAAGTTAGAGAGTTCTTTGAGGGGAGATGTCTTCGCTATCTCTGTTATTGAATGCAAGGCGAGTGCTAGTTGATCGCTGCTTCCAGACGCGATCGCCTGATCGACCATAGCAAACAAAGCGCGAAAATTTTCCGCACGCTCATCGAACGAGCGGTCAAGGTAAGCCATAAGGAAATCACGTTGGGCCTCAATCTTGGCAACTGTTACTGTCTGCCAAGCTTCAATACTTTGCCGCTTAGTTTCTTCCTGCTGACAAATCGTTTTGTAGTCAGTGTACGCTGTGGCAATTTCCTTAAGGCAGTCAGCGGGGTTAGTAAACCTTGAGATTCCTTGTGTAATGACTTCTACCGGGACTTTCTTAGCTTTCATTCCAATTACCTCACCAGTTACCGTACTTTTCCAAAATGGTCACAGTGCCAAGGTTGAGCGTCCCTTCACTGTTTAGAATCGGAGTCTTTACGATGTCTGCAAGCGCTTTCACAAGAAGTCTTACCTGGTTAAACTTGTCAGCATCTCGATGCCGATCGAAAGGTTTGGATTCAAGCTCGTCAAGTGCTATATTGGCTCGACTTTCCAGCTTCTCGACTAACCGACCTAACTCCCTAATGCGTTGCTCGATCTGTTGTAACGTCTCTTTCGTTACTTTAATAGTGGCGATTTTTGCCTCAGCATCAGCTTCATATTTCCGGACCTGTGTTAAAGCCTCTTCGCCTTTTCCAGCCATGTGAAAGCCGCCGACCATCAAGGCAGGACCAAGGGCAATGCCTCCTAGGACAGCGCCTCCTAGAGCTAGGCTACCGCCGCCTAGATAGGTTAACACCCCCGCAGCACCAAGCTGAGATACAGCTACTTCAGTAGTAAGCAATCCAAATAGTTGGGGAACGGCAACAGTTCCAACGGCCTGCGCTACACCTACTGCACCTGCGCCAGCTGCCACGCCTGCACTAGCAGCCGAAACCAGGCCGTTAGACATCTTCTCCGCTTCAAGAGCCGTAGCCTTGTATTCCTTGAGCTGCTGAACCGAAATGTCTAGCCCTTCTAGGAACCTCACATCCCCTTGGGAAGCCTGTTGACCAAGGCGCTCAATAAAACTAACAAAACGCCCAATCGTACCTACCCTAACCCGAAGTTGAACTTGACCATAGACTTCTGCCCAGTTGTTCGTTTCGTCAAACTTTGCCTTTAAGCTGGTGACAGCACTCTCGTGACGAGCTTGAGAGCGCCGAGCAATCTTCTTGGCTAAATCCATGTCGGCTTTGCCAGCAGCGCCTGCAAGCGCTCCGACAGCTGCACTACCTAAAGCCACAGCGCCAATGATAATTGGAATCATGAATTACTCCCGGATCTTTTATTACGTAGTTGTCGTTGAACGTAAGCTTTGCTAGTGCGAAAGGCAGCCGACGAAAGCAGACTAGTAGATGAATTCTTGTTGTTCTCGGTTACTGAGCTTTCAAGCGCTTGCTCCTTTTTCGGGAAGAGGCAAATCATAATCGCCAATATGCCGAATATTATTAGTAATCCCCCTTCAACTTTCCCCCATGTGAGTATGAGAAATAGCTCAAAAGTCAACATAATAAGACCAGCTGCTCCATGTCCCGCGTAACCATCATCAAAACCAGCTAATGCATGAGGAAATTTAATTTCCAAGATGCCAATTCCAATGACAAGCAACGAAGGTAAAACTACCCATCTGATTTTTTCCACAATAGTCATGACTCTTGTCTACCAATTAAAAATTGGCTTTAAGGTTTGTAAGTTTTGTTCGGAGGGATATAAATTTTGTTAGGAGACCTAGCCTCAAAGAAGGCAATAGTGGCTTCGCCAAAAGCTTTAGTTGTTCCGACTGCAATTGCGGGCTTAGCTGCCCAGCCGACTAAGGGGACAAAATTAGCAACTTCACCGGATACTTTGCCTACAAGAACGGTAGCGCCCGACCGCGCCATAATTACGGCCACGAGTGCGGCCGCTCCTCCAGCCGCTTCAATTTGGTAGTCATAGACTCTGGCAATTCTATACACGACAGCAATTTGCACTGCCGTCAACCCTATAGTCATTGCTCCTGGTATGGGTGCAATACCAGCGGCACACCCTCCAGCTAACATCAGGTTCAACTCATCTCTTGCCTTGTCGCGGCAATATTCAGGCATCGACGACTCCTGCTATTTGGTGTTTTTTAAATGACTTAGGCTTTTAACTTCTTTGCTTAGTTTCGAGGGCTAACGGTTTTCCCGACGACAGAAAAAACACGCAACTTTGCTTCTAGCGAAAACGGAAAATCCGTATTTTGCCCGATAAGGCCAAACCGAAGATCCCTCTTCCTAAGATTCCCCAATTACAAAAGTTATCCCGTGAAGAACAGGTAAACCCATATGAAGAATGTAATAACTCTCTCAAGAGAGTATCCTTCTCAACTCACCTGAGAGGGCTTCTGCTTGTCTCGGTGTGGGATGTTACCCGCGATTCGACGGACGCGAGATTTGGGAAAAGGTGATCGCGTGCAAGCTAGAGCCAGACGGATACCAGAGGCGATGCCAGCAAGCAACATCATGGTGAGGTTTCTTTTGGTATGCGGTTGTGTTGTGGGAGAGCGGCAGTCGTTGGGTAACTCACTCAATCAATGAGTCTTTAGACGAAGAAACTCCAAGAGAGGGAGGACTATAACACTGCTATAGTCCTCCCTCTCTTAAGTGGATTAAATGGGTGAAGGTAGAGATGAGATTATGGAGTTCCCTATGGTTGAGTCTGATGGTCTTGTACAACCCGTGCATTGCCTTCGGCTGTAATATTGGACTCAGGTTTAGTATTCTGAGCTAGTCCGGCAGCACCCGCGATCGCCGTTCCTGCTAACCCGATACCAGCCGACCACTTACCTGGGTCTTGAATATTGCCAAATAAAACACCAAGACCAATTGCTCCACCAATAGCTGCCAAAAATAGTGGGGTACAAGCCCGAATTACATCAGGATTCATTTAAATCTCCGCGTGCATCAATGTTGTTTGCCTTTATTACCTTGTCTGTTGTATTAGGGTTTTAAGAGCGCATCTTCGAGAACTGTCCAAGTGTTATTGCCAACAACGCCATCAGCACTTAAACCAAAATCAGATTGAAACTGTTTGACTCGTGTCGTGGTTTTTGAACCAAACATGCCATCAACAGCAATCTTCGCCGTCCCGGATTTTCCTTGTCTAACCGCTTGATTGAGTCGCGCCTGTAGATATTTCACTTCTGAAGGATTGTTGCTCTTGCTTTGGCTTAAGGTGGAGTGCAATTTGTTGGCATAAGGGGTAATAGCATCGATGTAACTCCAAGTTTGTGAGCCAACTATGCCATCAACCGTTAGGCAGCAATCGGTTTGAAATTTCTTGACATATGCCTCAGTAATATCGCTAAAGTAGCCATCGACACTAATGTAGCTGTGGTAGAAGAGATTGAGTTGTTGTTGCAGGTATTTAACTTGATTAACATCATTGCTATTGCTAGCTGGGCTTAAGGTGGAGTGAGCTGTTGTGGAAGCGACCATCGGTTTTTCTCCTGAAATCAATCTGTGTTTTCTTTGATGATTCCAGTATCGAAAAATCAAGAAGTGAAATCATTGGTAGAAGAAGACAAGTTGAGTAGGTATTTTCGGTCAGCCGCATGGCAGTTTTCGGTAATGGGTTGAGTTGCCTTTCCACCACAAGGGAAAGCTCTTGAATGGTGCAATCATGCAATCGCACCATCACTCTAAGCAAGCCAGGGTAAATTTACCCTGGCTTTATGCATGGGTTTATGCGGTTTATGCACAGCCTTGAAGCTAGACGGGGCAAGGAGTTAGGGCTTTTGGGGTGTGAATAACATGGAGTGAATATTCAGTCGCTTGAAGTTAATGCGATTGCGTTACCACTGCCCACCGGACGCTGTAGACTCGTCTAGTGGACGCACCTCATCCCTTATGACAGACATCGATCCTTATCCCGTCTCAGAGCTTCAGAGTCGGTACAACATCGGCAAGCAAGCCGTTTACAATCGCTTGGACGCACTCAAAATCAAACCGGATAGACAGGGGAATCGGAGTTACATCACGTTAGAGCAGTTACAAGTACTCGATCGCCTGCACTCACACATCACCGCTGGGGGAACGATGGCGGATTTCCAGTCACCCCCAATGGAGTCCAGTTTGAGCTTAGTGGACTCGGTAGACAAGACCAGTGGACTAAGTAAGACAGATGACTTGATTACCTTAATCGAACGCATAGCAGCGGCACTTAGACCAGCCGAGCAACCCTTAGCTCACTTGGAGCAGTTAGAGAAGGCAGCGACCAATAACTGGCTACTAAGCACATCAGAAGTGCAAAGGGTTATTGGGGTGAAGCCAAAAGGCGATTCGTTTGTCAGGGGAAGCTTTACCTTTGTGCGGTCTGGAAAAATCGGCAATCAGTCAGCATGGCGGGTCGTGAAGAAAGATGGATGAATTAAGCGGAATTCAGGGGTACGCCCCTGGCAAGCTACGGCTACTCAACCTGAGAACTACCGTAGAAGATGTAGCGAGAGTGAGACATTAACTTGAACAGCTATGAAAATTTTTGGGCTAGCCCTATCTGCCCTACTTTTACTTTTGCCGCTCGCACCTGCAAGGGCTGCCGAGTATCAGGGAAAGAATATTGATGGCTTTAAGCTCAAGGGCAAAGCTTACTTTGCCGCGACGGGCGGTGTCTATGACGTAATGGTGTTATTCAAGGGAGATAAAGCTACCATCTTTTTTGACAACGATGACCAAACAACCATCAAGCTGAGAAGGCAAGTCATAACAGATCCAAATAATATCGAGGGGGTTGGGGGACTTGGACAGTATGTTTTGGGTGGTCCGTTTAGTGTTGGGTTAAGTTCTGGTGATAATCCAATCGGAAGCTCGCTTCAAAGCTTTTGGAGAATCAGTGTTGACCTGACAGACTTCAACAACCCTTCCTAGTACACGTACAATCATGTCCTGATGAGAGCGATCGCCTCTACAGCAGGTTTCCCATGCTAACGATAATAGGAGTTTAAGTAATGATTCAACAGCTGTAACAAAGCTGTCGCTAGTCAACCCATTTGGAAAATCTACCAATCCTCATATTCGGTAGGGTTATTGACGTGCCTACGTCGGGACAAGAGAATCCTTTTATAGTGCCGTCGAAGTACCAAGTCACATCAAAATCCCCACTGCTGGCTTGTTTAATCTCAAACCGCCCGTAGCAGCCTTGACTATTGTCAATAGAGGAGTTGTGGAAAACCCCAGTAGTGCCACCTTGGCCTATATCGTTGACAGTCATTTTGCCTATTACCTTCTTACCAAAGCTTTCAGTCAGGTAATAGTATTCAACCGAACCGCTTTCAATGTCTCCAGGGTCGTATTCCGTGGCAGCAAAGCCTTCGACAACAGTCTTTCCACTTTGGCTAATCAATCCATAGCCTTGAACCCAATCTGCTAAAGCAGGGCTGATTACCGAAGTTGCAGCAGCAACGCTAGTTAGCGCCGCTACTGTGAACCACTTAAATTTCATGTCTATTACTCCTCTACCCTCTCGCGTTTGGTTACTTCTTGACCTACTGTTCAGAAGGTAGATATGCGAAACAATTAACCAGCTAGTTGGTTAATTGCGAGGTCATAAACCCCTGGCTACATAGATTTTTATTCTTCTGGAAAAGCTTTTAAAGATTGCACAATTACTCTCCATCATGACGCATTCAGCGCCAAAGGGGGAGGAGGTGTGTGTAAAGAATATGCGATCGCTTTTTCATCAATTTCCCTCACTTTGCACAGTAGCTGTTAACGCCTGTGGTTAATTGCTTTTCAGGAATAGTGGCTTGTTGCAGGCTAGTCAAAGCTGCTTCAGCAGCAGGGCGATCTTGATTCTTAAATGCTTCAACAAATGCACGAGTAGCTTGGCTGGTTTCTCTATACATTTTTGAAAACCCCGATCGATAGTCTTGCAAGGTCTGGTCTGTTAAGGAAATGTTCTCAAACTTAGTAGCAGAAGAGTCCATAGCGTCAGCAGCTTCAAGCATCGCTCCTGGATCAGAGGTTTGTCCGTTACCTGTAATCACTCTGGTACTGCTGACTGCCTCATTAGCAATTGCAATAACTTGATTGCATTGGGAGATTCTTGCCTGAGTAGAGACTATGGAGTTTACAGGAGATGACAACTTTTTATTTTCATACAGCGCATGAATTGTTGAGTTTGACAGCCCTACAACCTTCCAGCCTGTTCCTGAAACCTTACTAAGCTCAATCTCTAGCTGAGGTAGTCCCAAGTTCATCTTGTTTTGAGGAACTTCTAGGAGTAACACGGCTGTGTCACCAGTTCCTGTAATTTTTTGTGAAACCAAGTATGATGTCGCTGAACCGCTGAATTTCTCCAGGGTTGAACCCAATAGCTCTTGCCCTTGCTTAACGTACAGGGCTTCCAATGCGGGCTTCATGTTGTTTAGAGCATTCAACCCCGTATTCAATCCCAGGACTCCAAATCCGGTAACCTCACCCGAGCTAATTTTTTGAGTCGCCTCTAAGTTATTTTCTGCGACCACACCGTCTACCAAGTCTTTGCTGATCGCTTTTATATCGATGATGCTTTCAACCTGTTGTAAGTTTTTGGCATCAATCGCTCTTCCAAGCTTAAACAGGGCATAGCGTGGTGTACTCATCCCGTAGCCAATCGCTCCAGCCAAGAATGACACTGCCAATGTGGAAACAATATTAGGAGAGTCAGCACACTGGGTAAAGAAGCGTAACGCCATCCTACAATGCTCAAACTCAAATCACTAGGTTTAGCCATTATTGCGGCTTCACTTATCTTAGGTAACCAAGCGATCGCGTCTGTTCCCGCGTCTGTGCTTGACCAGCACACCGACTCATATTTCTGGGATATTCATCCGGAGATGCGGGAGAAAAAAATCCAGCCAAACCAAACGCAATACCAAAAAGAATGGTTGGCGATCCGAGAGGCTTTGAGAAACCGACTCTCTTATGGAAGAGTGTGCTACAAGGACGGGTATGACTACGACGTTGAAAACTATGGGGACGCTCTGATAGCAATAACAGATGCAGTCTTCTATGTCCGTCACCCTGAGCTAGCAGGGCGCAAGCTTAGACCAAGTGAAACCAGCCTAATTCGGGAGTGGAACTCAATCTGGAGAAGCTTCCCTCCCGACAACTGTTGACCCCACGCAACCACAACCGGAAGTTTCCCGACGTTCCAGAAAGCTTGCGCTCGACACTCTAACTCCCCTGATAGTCGTGATGCTCTCGGAAAAGCTGAAAGGACAGTAGCTAAATAACTAAAAACCAAGGTGGACATACAAGAAGTCTTTCGGCAGCTCGGTCAGATAGACAAACAGCTAACACTGACACTCGATAACCCGAAGTCGGTAAAATTACAGGTCAAGCAGATCGGCTTGGCCCAAAAACAACTACGGGCTTTAAAGAAAGAGGTCAACACTGCTATACGGGAAATTAACCAACAGGCAGCACAGACGGGTGCCGACAGCGTTATCTCTGTAGGATTAGACGTATTCGGAAAACATAAGTGGGCTGGAAGGGTTAGGGCAGAGACTAGACGTGCTACTGAACGAGAAAAGAAAGCAGCTCGTCAACCCTATCTTGAAATTAAAGACTTGCTCGATAAACTGATCTTGAAAGGCGATCAGATAAAGCTGACAGCGCAAGAGTATTTAATCGGGCAGGAATAGCCGCCCACCTGGTGTTCGCTGTGAATGGTTAATTAAATGTCCATTATGATTCCGATCGCGTTGGGGTTCTCCAAGGGGACGCCCCTTGGACAAGTAGTCGGGGTGGGGTAACTGGGAAATTCTACTAAAAAAGATATAGACCCCGACATTGCTTGCTGCCGGATTTTTGACTGTGAAAGAGAGTGTTTTTCTGGTTAAATCTGGTCAGTTTTGTGCCACTTTCCGTCGTTTTTGCGCCACTTTCAGTCATTATTTGTTGTTACTAGAATGTCGTGTATTACTGTATCGAGACTTGTCGAGGGTCACGACACAGTACTTTTGGCACGAAAGTGACGAAAACTGGCGTGAAAGTGACCGAAAGTGGCGTTATGTTCTTTTACGTCATTGTGGATTCTATTGTATTGTTCGATGAAAGTCGGGTAAGTGAATACCTTTGCCTGAATTAATCTGTATATATAGGTCAGAAGGTAGCGTCATGCTAGACCAAGAGCAGCAGGTGACAACATATACGGAAGTTGAAACACACCCCTTGGTAGTGCGGTTGCACCCGGTCGTTGATTTGACGGATGATCAGTTCTTTGAGTTTTGTCAAATCAACCGGGATTTACGCATCGAACGCACTGCGGAGGGAGAACTGCTAATTATGCCGCCAACAGGTTCAGGGACGGGTGGGCGTAACTTTAAATTGAATGGTCAATTGTTTGTCTGGACTGAACGTGACGGAACTGGAATGGGCTTTGACTCCAGCACTGGGTTTACCCTATCCAATGGGGCACAGAGATCGCCCGATGCCGCTTGGGTAAAGCTAGAAAGGTGGAATGCCCTGACTCCTGAACAACAGGAAAAGTTCGCTCCTATAGCCCCAGACTTTGTAGTAGAACTTCGTTCCAAGAGTGACACCCTCAAAGATCTGCAAGACAAAATGCAGGAGTATATCGATAACGGTGTCCGATTGGGATGGTTGATCGATCGCAAACAGCGTGCTGTTTATATCTATCGCCCCGGTGTCCCAGTCCAACAACTAGACAATCCTGAGACTGTGAGTGGTGACCCGGAACTCCCTGGTTTTGTTTTGAGGTTGAGTCAAATCTGGTAGGAGCGATCGCTAACCTTCCAGTGCATCCTCAAGCAAATCTGTGATCTGTTCTTGCAGGTTTTGGCGATTATCGTCGTAGAGCTGAACCGTTCGCAAATCGGCGTGACGGCTCAAGCGCTGCACGGCTCGGACGTTACCATTTGATTTATCCAAGGCAGCAGTAATGCTTGAGTGACGACAGCGGTGTGGTCCCATCACCTTGTTGATGCCAGCTTTCTCGCAGCTCTCGCGAACAATGTTGTAGATGGATGTCCCGGTTAGTCGATGCCCTGGCTGACGGTGCGATAGGCTGCAAAACAGTGGGCTGTTAGGTGCGAGTTTCGGTCTGGAGTTCAGCCAGTCCAGAATGGCTTCTATGGTCTGATTGTTGAGCGTGACTGATTGTCTCTGAGAGCCTTTGCCTTTGCCCAAGATCCAAAGCTGTCGGCTGTGCGGATCGAAGTGGGAGACATCGAGAGATGTTACCTCAGCGCGCCTGAGAGCATTGCTCCAAAGTAATCTCAGTAGTGCATAGTTTCGCTTACCCAGCAATGTAGAGCGATCGCATGTCGCGAGTACCTTCTTGTAGGCGTCGGGACTAACACCGCTGGTGTCGCGATAGGCTTGAACTTTCTCGTTTGAGATGTCTTTGAGTGTGTAGCTGCACTTCCCCAACTTGTAAGCGAAGCTAACCAGGCTTCGGACTGCTGCCAACCGACGATTGACCGTGTTTTCCTTCAGCCCCTTGTCAATCATCATGTAAGATTTGAACTTTAAAACCACTGAGAGGGCGGCGAAGCGATCGAGGTTAAGAAATTCGCTAACCAGCTCCGGAGTGGGTTGGTCTTTACCGGAGATGACCTTGAAGAAATAGCGCAGGTCTTTCTCGTACTCCTTGCGAGTCACGGGAGAGCGCTTGTCAGCCAAAAGCTGGCTGATTAAGTCGTGACTGGCTTGACTCAACCAACTGACTTCTGAATGAGTGGGAACTGGCAAACCACCGGACATGAAAACCTCGAAACTGGATTTGAGACAATGCGCGTTTTCGCAAATCGTTAACGCTGCGGGAGGGTTCCCTTCGTCAAAGGAGTTAGTTGGTAACATAGACATGAGAATTTTTTTCACAAAACAAAGGTGTGCATCTACCACAGACGCACACCTGATTCATTTTCTGGGTATCCGTCCCCTATTGAGTGGGGAGTTCAATATCCTTTGATTACCCTCACGATCGCCTCATTTCCACCTAAGCTGGAGCATTTCTCTACCAGTGCTTTCAGCGAACCTAAATCGGCTTGTGCCTGCGACTGAACTTCAATGAAGGACTGGGCAAAGGCTTCTCGTTTGGCGGCTAGCTCTCTGTAGTGTTCGGCGAGTTGTTGGTGTTCTGCGATTTCAGATTGGAAGAGTATCATGATGATTGGCTAATCAGTTGACTTTGGTTGACTGAAGGGGCAGTTACCGACTGGCCGGTCTGGTAACTGCCTTTTGACTATGCAAGTTTTTTAGTAGCGCAAGTTTTGCGGGTAGCGGTTTGCTGTACCTGACCCCAACCGAGAGGAGGAGTTAAACCCAGTTCTTGAGCGAGGCTTGACTGGGGTTGTGCAGGTTTACGAGTGCGAGGCTTGCGGGTAACTGGTGTCTTTGCTACAGCTGGTGCAATCCACTCGCAGGTGAGAGGAGAAGCGTACTCCCAAGCGCTACCATCTGGCTCTGATTCATCCCAGTGGGCATCGGGGTCAATTGGGCAGCTCGGTGAGGGTAGACAAATGTCGGAGGATTCTAGAGGTGGTAGTACTTTGGTGTCTACCTCGGTGATGAGTGTGCTGTTGAGTGTGCCGTGTGGCACTTCCCGATAGATAGCGGTTTCGCGTTCGTTCCACGACCAGATGGCGTGCAGTGCGATGCCCGTGAGTCCGGCGTACAGGATGAAGTAAAAAGCTTGGGTGAGAGTGGCTTGGACTAGTTCGTAAATCATTGGTGTGCTAAAGAGTGCTAGGTGTGCTTCCGATGTCTCTATAGTGGCATTAGTAGCACACTAGTGTCACTAGCTGACCAATGAGGGTTGCTGATGTAAGTGGCACAGGTAGCACACTGTTGCTTATGAATCGCCTAACCCTTGCTTCGAGGGAAGTATGCTAGGTGTGTCACCAAGAAGAGAGGAACTATGGCAACCAAGAATCCTAGGGTAGTAAGCTACATCAGCCCGGAAGATCACGAGCAGCTTCAGCGGTTCATGAAGGAGCGGAATCTTACGGAGTCTAGAGCGATCGCTGCGATCATCAATGCTTACTTCGGTGGCACCCCAGAAGAACTTAGTCGCACACCTAGCACACCTGCGGACGTGGTAGAGCGAATAACGGCTGTAGAGGAGCAAGTGGCAGAGTTGAGGGCAGCGCTGGGGGAATTGGTCGCCTGAGGGGAGAGAACGAAACTCTCAGGCAAGAGCGAGACGACTACGCCGCAACGGTGGATGAGTTCATCAAAGACCACAAGCGTTGGCAGGAGAGGGCGCTGACTCCAGAGAAACGCTCTAGCATCTTGGCAGCGTTGGGAGTGGGAAAGCAGTCATCGCAGTACAAGAAAGTAAAGGCAGTGCTAGACCAGTTCATTAACGAGGTTCAAGGAGATGGCTAAAAAGAAAAAGACCGAGAGAACTTGGAGCTACAAACGCGCTCCAGACGGGTGGGAAGTCTGTCTTGACGGTAAAAGTAAAGGCGTAGTTGTCAAAGACGGCCCTGACGATTGTCCCTGGAACTGGCGCTCTTCTGGCAAGAGTGGAGGGCCTCACCAGACCAGGAACGAAGCGGCGGCAGCACTTTTGCAAGCGTACAAACAAAGGTAAAAACAAGCCCCTGGTGTTGAACCAGGGGCGGGTGTGTTGGGGACAAAAATACAAATTTTGGTGAAGCGATAAAACCGTGAATGCGCTAAACGGCAGAACTGATAGCAAGCGAAGTCAAAATCAATAAGCCAACAAACAGAGCCGCTACCGCACCTTGAACGGCATAGCGACGTTGCTCCCATACAGCGGGATACTCGGCTACGTAAATACGGGTGGCAGGAGCGTAGTTGTTGAGGACGCCATCTTCGTTAACGGTAGTAATCATCGGTTTGTTTCCCCGTGTTGTTAACTTATGTAAATAAATGTAACAGAAACGTTACATTAAGGCAAGGCTGTGTGAGGTTGATTCTGTCGTACCCAAACGGCCGTTATGCTAGTCACTCACCCGTTAATCGTTTGTATTCGCTGTAGGCTTGCTTCCATCCCGTCTTATTCTTCTCGACAGACCACAGTGACTGGATAATTTGCGTCTGCGATAGTCCTGCTGTCTTCATCTGCTTGATGAGCGTTAGTATCTGTTCTTTTGGCAGTCGAGCTGGTGTGAAAAGGTCGGTATCGTTTCCGGTATCGCTGGTATCTGCGGTATCACTCTCGGTATCGTTGGAACCGCCAGTATTTTCAATGGTTTCCGGCGTGTTTGAATCTTCAGTATCAGTTCCGGTATCACCGGAATCGATACTGGTATCGCTGGTATCGCCCGTTTGGGGAGAGTTTTCAGGGTAGGACTTGGTATCGATACTGGTATCGATACTGGTATCGCTGGAGAACAAAAGCTCAAGTCTTTCTCTGATGTTGGTTGGTTGGAGGAAAGCTCCGTTTGCCCAGCCTCCGGTGTGAACTCTGCCCTCTTCCCCGTCCATGTAAGCCAAAGGGATATCGATCGCGGCTGAGTTTAACGGCTGGAGGTTTCTGGGGGCGTTACCCTTGGGGCGAAAGACAGTGTAATGACCGTGGGTCGGGTGTTCCTGTTGCTCGTCTTCGAGTACGCAGGGATAGGCACAGTCTTGGATATGTGGGAATTCCTTCTTAGCCAGCTTGCCTAAGTAAACCTTTAGGTAATTTTCGCGTAAGAAACTGTCAATCCCGGCCGCCTCGACATTGGGACTGTGCAGGACAAACCCAGCTAGTTTGTTGAATTTGCGAGGCTTAGTGCTGAACAGTCGAATGAAATCGTCAGCTAGTCCCTTGTACCCACCCGATTTATTCCGGCGATCGCCCCGAATCTCTAACCATTCATCAGCTATCACCAGCAGCGGAGACTCGTCCCCATTCTCCAAGATGGTGAGCAGAATCTTCATCTGTTCGTAGATGGCACCCATCTTAGTCAGGACGTAGGCGTTACCCCAATCGGTTTTGCCGTGCGGGTCGAAGACGATGATGCCGTATCCTAAAAAGCCGTTAGCGATGTACTGCGCTACGCAGGTCTTAGCAGCGCCCATGTCGCCAATAATCATCAGCCCCTTGGATTCATTGATGATGCGATCGCGATCGAATGGAGGTAGAGGCTTCGTTTTAGGGACTGAATCTTCTGTTGGGGGCAGAAGCTTTCCCAAGCGCTGCTCACCCTCCCCCTGCACGGGCTTTCCTGGCACTTCTACCGCTCCTAGACGGGTGTTTTGTCCGACTGAGGTTTGTTGAGGCTGTTGGTTGAATTGTT
>DATNPC010000250.1:0-6677 GCA_036703375.1 Allocoleopsis sp. | reverse complement strand
CCAGTGACCAGTGACCAGTGACCAGTGACCAGTGACCAGTGACCAGTGACCAGTGACCAGTGACCAGTGACCAGTGACCAGTGACCAGTGACCAGTGACCAGTGAACTGGTTGATGTGGGGTTTTACACCTAGCTCACACAAGAGAGAGTTGGGTATCTTTTGAGCTGGAAGTCCTTGAGTAAAAGGCTCAAAAAAATCTAGCCAGAGATTAAAAGATTCAATGAATCACACTGTTTTACACCGACATCAGTAGAGATGGCGTGAATAATGGAGAGAGGTGATTGAAAAAAATATATGAAGTCAATTATACCAAAGTTTCCGGTTTTTATCACCTTTAAGGCTGAAAAAGATTTAGGCGATCGCTTTTCAAGTCGGCTTCAGCGCACCTCGCGCTCAAGGACGGAGCAATTGCGATCGCCAGCTCGATTATCCTTCAGTGCAGATAATGGCGTACCATTGTGTAAACTCTTGTGAATGTGTCGAGTTGTTAATGTTAACTGACTGAGTACTATCATCTATGCAAACACTTGTTGCCCCTAGATTTCAGCAGTCCCGCCCCACACATCAGCAACCTCTCAAGTTGGTTGTTCTAGGAGATAGCCTGATTTATGGATTCGGTGACCCAGAAGGTGGCGGTTGGGTAGAGAGACTACGGCGTCAGTGGATGTCTCCCGATAGTCCCGGTCATGTCCTATATAATCTGGGCATCCGTGGCGATGGAGTAAAGCAGGTTCAGCAGCGTCTTGAATTCGAGTTCAAAAGTCGCGGGGAACTCAAAAATCGCGTACCCGATGCGATTATCCTATCGGTGGGTGTCAACGATTCAGCACGCCTCGGACGACCTGACGGACGGAATTTTACAGAGTTTAATAGCTTCCAGAGCGAACTGGCTAACCTGCTAGACCAAGCGCAAGGACTTTGCCCAGTGTTCTTTGTCGGTATGGTACCTGTAGATGAAGCAAAGATGCCGTTTCTCGATTGTTTTCACTACACTCATGCCGACCAATACCGCTACAAAGAAGCAACGCGATTGGCTTGTTTGAGGCGTCAGATTCCTTACTTAGATATTTTCGAGCTGTGGCAGTCGCGAGGACAAGAGTGGTGTCAAAAGCGCGTGTGTAAAGACGGACTCCATCCTAATGTGGCGGGTTATCAAGCTTTATTGCAGGATGTTCTGCACTGGGACGCCTTAAGCGAACTCGTGTAGAAGCTAGTGTGGTGCGACAGAAATAACCCACCAGTTAAAAAAGTTGAAAATCTTACTGTAGCGGCTTTCCTGCCTTCTGCCTTCTGCCTTTTTGCACTAGTTCACCGACAACCTAAACTATCCCGTGTCGAGACGCCAGTCACTGGATTAACGCCACCAGCCCGTTCGCACAGTAGCGACACTTGGTAACGGTCGATAATCGCATCCGTAAAGTCAGCACCAGTGATGATGGCGTCGTAGAAGCGAGTTCGCGTCATCGTTGCTTCAGTAAAGATGGCGTTGGTTAAATTAGCATTGTCTAACGTCACCTGGTCTACTAAGGCACCCGTGAGGTTCGCTCCTTCCAGATTTGCGCCTAACAACACGCCTTTGGTTAAGATGGCGTTAGTCAAGTCAGAGCCTTGAAAGTTCGTCCCTCGCATTTCAGCAGCAACAAATACACTTCCGGCTAAATCCGTGTTGGAGAAGTCACGGTTCGTTAAATTGGTGTTGCTGTAGTTAATAGTGTTGTCCTGAGCATAAGCGGGAGTAGCACACAACATCACCCACAGGCATGCCAAGACGAGAACTAAAATTAAGCCGAATAAACGCTTGAGAATAATTTTCAGCGTCTTGAAATCAAAAAACGGCATTTTAAATTGAAGATTAAAAGCCCGAGTATAGGCAAGATGGTTTGTAGTTAACATAGATGCGATCGCTTCTCTATTGGGTGGACGGGTTAAAACTGTTTGTTCAACCAATCTTCACCCACTCGAATTGTGATATCAGACTCCAAATCGCCCGTAGAGGATGCCTCTACTCTACCAACTCCTAAGGCTTTTTTCAGCGTAGCTGCTGCTTCCAAGTCACCTTGCTGGACAATAATCTGAGTTTGGCGCTGTGGGTCTGGCCAATCGCGAACAATGTAAACGTTATGAAAGTCGTGTTGGGCTAAATACTGAGCCACGCGACGACTGATACTGGGGTCATTCGTGGCATTTTGAATCGCAATTTTGACGCGCTCTGGCGAACGAATCGCATCCAATGAACTCCAAGCAGGAATTTGATTGAAATATTCACGCATGACTCGGTCTCGCCTGGTTGAATCTACAAGCCAATAACTGCCGACATATTCTTTGGGAGCACTGAATCGACCGGGTAACAGCACCATCTTAAAGTCATCTTGCTTGAGATCGAGACTAAAACCCACAATCGCGAGCATTTCTTCTAAGCTGAGATTCGTGTCAACATACTGCTGCATGACCCGAATGGCTTCTGGCAAACGAGGTATCACGGCTGGACTGGTTAAGCGCTGCCGCAGTGCTTTCAGGAGTGCTTGCTGCCGCTGTACCCGACCGATATCGCCATACTGGTCTTTACGAAACCGAGCAAATTGTTCGGCTTGGTCTCCATTTAAGGTTTGCCATCCTTGCTCTAAGTTGATGTTCAAATTTTGAGTAGTATCGACATAGCGCATGGGGTACGGAACAAAGACCTCAATCCCACCAACAAGATCGACCAATTCCCGAAATGCCTCGGTAGTGACGCGCACGTATCGGTCTATCTTCACATCATTCAAGCTGCGGCTGGCTACTCGTGCTGCTAATGCTGGTCCCCCCTCAACATTGGCATCATTGATTTTGGCAATGCCAACCCCTGGAATTTCGACTTGAGTATCCCGTGGGATGGAAAGCATTCTCACCGAGTGGTCTGTGGGGTCCAATCGGACAATCAGCATCGTATCGCTCCGACCGGCAAAAACCTCCGGCGAACCTTTGGGGATATCGGGGACTCGGTCTATCCCCATCACGAGAATGTTGACAGGTCGCGCGATGTCGTATTTAAAACCACGACGCCACAAATCCCCCTTGGAGCCTATGCCAGAACTCTGAGGCGCGATAAACGGGGTCAATGGCGTAATCAGTGCCAGCGTTGCTCCTAGGGTTGCCGAAATGGTTGCGGTCAGGACAAAAGCCGCACTCCACAGAAACCAGCGCATGTATTGGCGACCTGGCGGTTTTTCTCCTCCCGGTTCAGGATTTGAGACATGATTGTGAGTCTCCTGGGATGGCGATTGCGGTGGTAAGCCAGAGGCTTCATCAACAACATCGCTATTGAAATTGGTCTTTTGATTGCTAGCCTCTTCGGACGATTTTAGTCCTACACCTGTTGGTGACTGTTCGACGCCTTCGTTCACCCTAACCTCACCAAAATTAACTACAGCCTGTGCGTACAGCTCTGCATTCTGAAATTCCATGCAGGATTATAACCTCTACAACCAAGAAAGCTATCAACTCTCCAGGTATTAGCGATCGCTTTATAGATACGAATGCCTGATTTGATTGCTCACATGCTAGTCCAGTGCAACTTACTTGCTGCTTCTTTGCTAACGCTAACCCGGAATAAGTAAAGATTCGGTGAATTATTTCTAGACTAGGAAAATTTGCCTGAGAAAAAGCGAGGCTAGGATATAGCAGAAAACGATCTAAATGCAGCAAGCAATGGATAAATCCTTGATTCCCGTGATTCTTGCCGGTGGCAAAGGGGAGCGGTTTTGGCCGTTGAGCCGAAAGCACCGACCGAAGCAATTTCTGAGTTTAGATGGGAGTGGCAAAAGCCTCTTGCAAGCGACGGCTGACCGATTAACGAAACTAACAGGAAATCCAGAGCAGTTGTGGGTAGTGACGGCCGAGCGCATGGCTGATGGGGTTCGAGAACATTTGCCCCAACTCCCCGAAGCCTCGTTACTATTGGAGCCAGAGGGACGCGACACGGCACCCGCCGTTGCTTGGTCAACTCTGGAAATTGCACGAAAATATGGTGAAGATGCGGTGGTGGGCTTTTTCCCGGCCGATCCCTGGATTGAAGACCAGTTCGCTTTTCAACAAACTATTGATGCTGCTACCAAGATGGCGGCCACCCAGCCATCTATTGTCACGCTTGGGATTAAACCAAGCTACCCTTCTACAGGTTACGGATATATCGAACAGGGCGAACAGGCGGCGACCTTTGGAGAATTTCCGGTTTACAAGGTGAGCCGATTTACAGAAAAGCCGAACCGCGAGACGGCTGAAGAATTCTTAGCGACAGGGCGATTTAGCTGGAACAGTGGCATATTCATATTCCGGGCTGGAGTGGTTTTAGACGAACTCCGAACTCATGCGCCAGAAATTATCGGTCCCTTGGAAGAAAAAGGTGTAGCCGCCTACTCTGAACTGCCGAAGAAGAGTATTGACTACGCTTTAATGGAGAAAACTCAGCTCGCTTACGTGATTCCAGCGTCCTTTGGCTGGGACGATTTGGGGGATTGGAATGCCCTCGAACGTCTGCTCAAAGGAGATGCGGCTAATGTGGAACTGGCTAAACATGTGGGGATGGATACTCACGGCACGATTCTTTATGCCAGTGGTGAAGATGAAGTAATCGTGACGATTGGGTTAGAAGATGTAGTCGTAGTACGCGATCGCAACGTCACCTTAATTGTAAAAAAAGACCGGACGCAGGAGATTAAGCAGGCACTCAAACTACTCCAAGATGACCCAAAACTTCAAGACTTACTGTAAATAGTCCGATGGATTAAAGCTGATTCCTTAGAATCTCATACTCCAGGCACATTTGCACTCACCAGTATTTAACGTTAGAACAGTCAATAAACGGTGCTAACCCAGCAGGCTGCATCCCGTATCTTAAATATCAGCAGTAGGGGCACGGCACTGCCGTGCCTCTACTATGCAGGGATAGAGCAAAACGTTATTCAATCAGGCAAACGAATGTTTCGTTTGGCTGTGACTTTTTCCTTCTTACTGTTCTGGTTCTAACCCATGTTCGCCTTAACTCAAACCAGTTCCCGGCAGCGCGAAATCCTCGAAGTCGTCTTCCGTAACGGCTGGGACTACATGCGAGGACTCTTAACCGGTGGCAAGACAGATAAACCCAACCTGCCACCCCCAGCTGTCCTGCGTAACGTTTTAGTCGAGTTAGGACCGGTCTACGTCAAACTGGGACAATTACTCAGCACCCGCCCCGATTTGTTGCCAGGAGAATATGTTGAAGCTCTAACTGACTTGCAAGCGAATGTACCACCAGTACCGTGGAGTGAAGTAGAAATCGTCATTCGCCAGCAGTTGCAACAGCCCTTAGAGGAAACGTTTGCTAATGTCAATCCTCTGGCGGTTGCAGCGGGATCGATTGCTCAAACTCACCGGGCTACGTTGAAAAACGGTCAGGACGTGGCTTTGAAGGTACAGCGTCCTGGGATTGAGGTTGTTGTTGCTCAGGATATCGCCCTGATTAAGAGTATAGCGGAGCTAGTGTCTCTCACCGACTATGGACAGGACTATGACGTTGTCGGTTTAGCGGATGAGTTTGCTACAGCGTTGCAAGCGGAGCTAGACTTCACCCAGGAAGCTGGCTACACTGACCAGTTGAGGCGCAACTTATCCGTTAGCCGTTGGTTTGACCCAGAGCAATTGGTTGTTCCAGAAATTCAGTGGAATTTGACAACGAAAAAGCTCCTCGTCATGGAGTGGCTGAACGGCGTACCCCTCCTATTAGGCAAGTTACCTCAAGAGCGGGATGGCAAGGATGAAGTGACTCAGCGCAAAGCTATTACTACACTGTTATTTCGCGCGTTCTTTCAGCAGCTCTACATCGATGGCTTTTTCCATGCCGATCCCCATCCCGGTAATTTGTTCTATCTCAACGATGGTCGCCTCGCACTGTTAGACTGTGGCATGGTCGGTCGCTTAGACCCGCGCACCCAACAGATTTTAACCGAGATGTTGTTAGCGATCGTGGATTTAGATGCTCAACGCTGCGCTCAGCTTACATTGGAACTCGCTGAGTCGGGTCAGCCCGTGAGTTTGTCGCGACTGGCGAATGACTACGATCGCATGTTGCGTAAGTATTACAATCTCAGCCTGTCACAAATCAATTTTAGCCAGGTGTTTTACGAGATACTGCAAGTTTCTCGGAATAATAAAATTCGCTTGCCCAGCAATATGGGTTTATATGCAAAAACCCTAGCTAATTTAGAAGGTGTCGCCCGTAGTTTCGACCCAGAGATTAATCTCTTAGATGAAATCAAGCCGTTGATGACGGATTTGTTTCGGCGTCAGCTGTTTGGAGAGAATCCGTTGCAAACAGTCTTGAGAACTGCTCTCGATCTCAAGAGTCTCTCGTTACAATCGCCGCGTCAGGTGGAGTTGCTATTAGATCGGGTAACGTCAGAAACTTTGAAGTGGAATATTACGATACGGGACCTCGATCCGCTACGACGCAGTGTTGATGATTCGGCTAATCGACTTTCGTTTAGTATTGTGGTTGGCTCGTTGATTATCGGTGCGGCGATTATCTCGGCTAATGCACAGACAAGTCAGTTGTCTTTTATTAGTAATATTCTATTTGCTACTGCGAGTTTTTTAGGTTTATGGTTAGTCATTAGCATTTTGCGATCGGGGCGTTTGAAGTAGGTAGCTTTTCAGTTCACTG
>DATNPC010000249.1:0-5632 GCA_036703375.1 Allocoleopsis sp. | reverse complement strand
GGGTTCAATGACAATCACTTTGATGTTGAACGCAGCTAATTCCATCCGCAACACATCGCTGAGCGCTTCCAAGGCAAACTTAGAGGGACTATACATACCCCCAGCTGGAAACGCTACTCGTCCTCCTAACGAAGATACATTAACGATTCTCCCACCGCCGCGATCGCGCATGATTGGGATAAAGGCTTGGCTCAAGACTAAGGGCGCGTGGAAATTGACGGCAAATTGGCGTTGAGCATCTTCCGGTGAGATGAGTTCAACTGGCCCCATCTGCCCGTAGCCTGCGTTATTGACCAGAACATCAACATGGCCAAACTGCTCTAAAGCCTCTCGTGCTAAAGCCTTGACCTGTTCGAGTTGGGCCAAATCGGTAGGCACCACCAAAACCTCAGCCCCTGCTTTGCGGCACTCCGTTGCTACCGCGTCTAGCTTTTCCCGATTCCGGGCGGCAAGCACCAAGCGAATGCCCAAAAATTCTGCGGCTAACCGTCGCGCTAAAGCCGCACCAATTCCCGCAGACGCGCCCGTAATCAGGATAACTTGTTCAGCTAAAGAGGAAGACTCAGTCATAGAGAACTCCGAGAAATCCACGCGCTTTTAGCAGTGGGTGAGCTTACAATAGGTTCTTAGTCTTGGGCTGGCTTGCTAGATGTATCTGCTTACCCTAGGTAGAGGATTGAAAAAATCGCACTAGTGCAGCTGGGCAGAAATCACGATGCAATTGCAAAAGGTTCAAAAGCTGAGTTGACAAGCAATACTCCTTCTGACTTCTGCCTCCTGCCTCCTGCCTTCTTGCACAATTGCGATCGCAAAAACAGCAAAAAAACTGCTGCTGTTGTCTATCATTCCAGCGAAAACTGATATTATGCCTCTACCTGCAAGGAGAAACCAGTAAAACTAAACGTTCACACAAAGTAAGCCAGATGTCGGTTGTGTTTGGTCGATCGATGCATAAGTTAAACTCTACTTCTGCTCAGAACAACAACGAACAACATGGTAGGCGGGTTGACTCGCAACTGCCCTCCCAGGCAAGAGTCGCTGTCTGCGTGAAACCCGCCTCAGGTAAAACTAGATCGAATAAGGTGTGGTGAGATGCAAGCAGCGACGCGCCCAAATAGCTTAGAAAATTTAGAGAATCTTCTACAGGCAAGATTGCGCTCTCAACTGTCGTCAGTTGTTCCTGTGAAGGTTCGATGCCTGCTCAAAGACGGAGCGTTGGTGATTTTAGTGCAACATCCAGTCAATCTGGTGCTAAATCCCCAAGAAACCTTCGACATTTTGACACAGCTGATTCTTGCCCAAGAGCAGTTAGTCAGTCCTCAAGTCAAACTCTATCTGAGAATTGCTGGTCAAAAGCAGCCTTATGCCTTCCACTCATTTGCCGTAGAACCTGACTCAGCTTCAGCGACAACCACAGCTCATTTTGAAGGTGTGCCGGAGGCTTCCGAGCTGTCAGACTCTCCTAGCCTAGAGTCAGGAGACAGCTATGAAATAGACGATGAATTGATGCCAAGTAGTGAGGCACGGACAGACAGCGCTGACTTACCTCACCCGTGGGATGGCCCCATGGTGGAGACAGAGTCTGAAGATGAAGAGGTAGCTGAAGAGATATCGGAACTAGAGACAGTACCATCGAAACGCAATCTGATCCCATTGATGGTGACAGGTGCCAGTTTTGGTATATTCGTGTTCGTACTCAGTCTGTTTGTGCTGAGTCGTCCTTGCGTGCTGGGGCGCTGTCGGGCAATTCCTGAGGCTCAACAATTGAGTGAGAAAAGCTTACAAACCCTGCGAAATCCCCAATCTGGCAAAGAGGTGCTGGAGGCACAAGAGCAGTTAAAATTTGCAATCCGAACTCTAGAATCGGTTCCTTTTTGGTCGAGTCGTCATGATGAAGCGCAGGCGCTGGCTAAAGACTATCAAGTGAAGTCAGAGCGTGTTGACGATATGGTCAAGGCACTGAAAACAGCAGCTAGAGCTTCATATGCCAGTCAAAATCCGCCCCATACCCCGACAAAGTGGCTCGAAATTCAGGGCCTTTGGCGAGAAGCAATCGCTCAGCTAGAAATACTACCAACGGATAGCAATCTTCAGCCCCTGGCTAAACAGAAAATCAGGGACTATCAGACCAATTTAACCCAGACGAATCAACGATTGCTCCAAGAGCGACAGGCTCAAACGCGAATTCAACAGGCAAAGGAAGCAGCCTTGATTGCCGAAACGCTGCAAGGCCTGGCTCAGTCGTTACCTCACTGGCAGCGAGTATATGTCACCTGGCAAGTCGCGATGAACCGTCTCAAGCAGATTCCTCAAGGAACGACGGCCTACGAAGAGGCAAAGCAGTTGGCAGCGTTGTATATTCCTAAGATGAATAAAGCACGCGATCGCAAAACTCAAGAGCAAATTGCTGCCCAAGCTTACGATCGAGGTGTGCGTCTCGCTCAACAGGCTCAAAGCTCTCAAGCGGCAAATCAATGGTCAACGGCTGTCAGCAATTGGCGCAATGCGATGACCTATTTGAAACAAGTTTCTAGCGACTCCTTTTACTACCCCAAAGCCCAGTCGTTGACTCGTGCTTATCAAGGTGCTTTCAAACAAGCACAAGGTCAGTTGCAGTTAGCAATGAAGATGCAGCAAGCCCGTAGCGACTTGAATCAGACGTGTTACGGAAAAACCAAAGTTTGTATTTACTCGATGAACAATGATGTCATCAAAGTTCGATTGACACCCACCTATCTCCAACTCGTAAGACAAGCCGCACTCGCCGCGAAAAATGCAGGAGATGCTAAGGCGCAAGCTGGAGTAGTCAATCACATTATGACAATCGGAGAAGCTCTCGAAGCAATTAGCGATAATGCTGGCCTGCCCGTACAAGTTTATAATCCCGACGGAACGCTAATCGAGACGCACAGCCCAGGTTAAAGAGCGAGGAAGTCCAGTCGAACGAATTTTTCAGGGTGCGATCGCTTTATTCGATCAATTCATAAATTTACGACTGCAAAATTTTTTCGGTCAGGTAGCATTACGCTTAAGGCGACACTCAAAAGAGCATACCTGTCCCGATCGGATGCATTACTAAAGGAGACAACCATGACTGCGATCGCTTACACTTCTGGTCTAAACGTCCCCGGCCCTGCTTCCTTACCGATCCTCGGTTCCATTATCCATACCGTTCGCTTCGCCAAAGACTCCGTCGGTTACACGCAAAAGCTGTTCCAATCCTATGGCCCAATTGTTGCTCTGGGACGGGGTGGAGGTACGAATCTCTATTCCCCACTCCCTGATTGTCCCGGTACTGTCTTTGTCTATGGGCCGGAGATGATTCGCCAAGTTGCCACTCAGCACGAGATTTACTACAAGCATCCCTTATCAGGAAAGTTGTACCGCAAGAAAGACGAATCGCCACGCACTGAGTCGTTGAAACATTTTCTTGTCGGGTTATTTGGTGTGAACAGCGAACAGCATCGGCAACATCGTCAACTGATGATGCCTGCCTTCCACAAACAGCGCATTGAGTCCTACCGCAACGATATGGTTGCTATTACGCAATCCGCGCTGGATGGAATGCTAGTAGACCAACCGTGTAATATTGCTGAGGTGATGCGACTCCTTACCCTGCGAGTGGCGACTAAAACACTGTTTGGTTCCGACATTGGTGAAAGTGGTGGCAGGATCGGGAAACTCTTATATGAGGCTTTAGGTCTGCTTGGAAAAAAAGCAACAAATTCTCTATTGTCCTTTGACTTACCAGGACTACCCTACCATCGCTTTCTCAATCTAATCGCGCAACTGGATGATGAGATGCGGGCAATAGTCGCACGCAAGCGGGAGGCAGGAACCGATGACGGGGATGTACTATCGATGCTAATTCAAGCGCGTGATGCAGAAAGTGGCATGACGCTTAGCGAAGATGAACTCTTAGGGCATGTCGGCGTCCTCTTTGTCGCTGGACACGAGACAACTGCTAATGCCCTGACTTGGACGCTGTTTCTCCTCTCGCAGCATCCAGAGATAGCGGCTGACTTGCTCGATGAACTCGATAGTGTGTTACAGGGTGAAGCATCAACAGTAGAGCAGTTGCAGCAATTGCCGCTATTGGAGCGAGTCATTAAAGAAAGTATGCGGGTTTTGTCGCCAGTACCCTGGAACGGGCGAGTCACATCACAACCGACTGAACTGGGGGGCTATACCTTACCAGCAGGGACGGAGGTATTTGTCAGCATCTACCAAACTCACCATATGAGCGAACTCTATCCCGAACCGGAGGTATTTAACCCGCAGCGCTGGGAAACTATCGAACCGTCTGTGTATGAATACAATCCCTTTAGTACCGGGCCGCGCCTGTGCATTGGTGCTGGCTTCGCGATGATGGAAATAAAAATTGTGCTGGCGATGTTGTTACAGCGTTATCGCCTGCAATTCCTGCCCCATGTCAATATCGATCGCAGTGGAATAGCTGTGATGAAACCTAAATTTGGAATGCCGATGATGGTTCATCAGCAAGATCGTCAGTTTACTCAAGGTGTGGGTGGCGTGCAAGGTCAAGTGCGAGAGATGGTAAAGTTGCCTGCCTGATGGTGTTTGATGCATGGTGTATTGAGTGAATGTGTGAAATTTACCCCCTGTAAGGGCGCAAAGCATTGCGCCCCTACAAAATGAACGTTATGCAATTGATTTATAGGGTGTCCGGCAATAGAACCACACTATACAGAAGTTTGTAGTGAGGACTTTAGTCCTCTGGTAAGAGGCGCTCAAGCGTCTACTACAAACAGGATTTTATAATGGCTAATTCACCGGAGATGATATTACTCTGTAGGGACTCTCCCATGCAAGAACCCCTACCGTGTAGTCGATTCAATCGGTAGTTCAATAATAAATTCACTGCCTTGACCGAGTTCCGATTGAACTGATAACCTGCCCTTGTGGTTTTCCACTATAATTTGATGACCGATCGACAATCCTAACCCTGTCCCTTTGCCCAGCGGTTTAGTTGTGAAAAAAGGGTCGAATACTCGGCGGGATACATCTTCAGTCATTCCGGCTCCATTATCTACAATACGGATAACAGCGTAGGATGTATCCTGCCCGTCTACTCTATCCTCTTGTTTCAATTCAGTATGAATCTGAATGAAGGGAGAGTCCTGAGAGCGATCGCGATTTTTTTGGATTCTCTTGTCTTCTAACGCATCAATGGCATTGACTATTAGGTTCATCACCACTTGATTGAGCTGTCCGGGGTAACACTTGACTTTCGGTAAGTCCCTATAGTCTTTAATCACCTCAATCTCGGCGTATTCTCTCTTTTCTTTCAGTTTATGTCTTAAAATTAACAACGTACTTTCAATGCCCTCGTGTATATCTACTTCCCTTAGCTCGGATTCATTGATGCGCGAAAAGTTCTTCAGGGATTGAACGATTTCACGCATTCGCTCGGCTCCTATCTTGAGAGAATTTATCAGCTTCGGGAGGTCATTGACCATATAGTCAAAGTCCATCGCTACCTTTTCGTCTTCAACGTCAACGAGAGGACTTAAGAGGTTTTTCTCATAGAGAGCAATCAGGTTGAGCAGGTTTTGAAAGTATTCGTTAACTTGGTCAATATTGCCATAAACACAACTGAGGGGATTGTTAA
>DATNPC010000248.1:0-10174 GCA_036703375.1 Allocoleopsis sp. | reverse complement strand
TCACCTCTTTCCACTGCGGCTCAAAAATGCGGTAATTACCCTGCATCGGATTGTCGGGAACGTGGTTGATAAAATCTTTTCGCCAATCATCGATCGCACACGCCGCAAAATATTCCTGAAACGTGAGATGGAAGAAAGCGTAAACATCTTCACCTGTCTCAGCATCCTTGTAAACCCAATTCAGCCAACCGACATCACGCGCTAACTGAAAAAGAGATTTACCCATTACCTTGTGAACAAATTTCTTCCGTAGTGGCAACCTCTTATCAATGGCTTCCAGTGCCAACTTCGAGAAAGCTGTGTGCAACTCCTCCTGCTTATCCAAATCATCAGCAAGCTGTGAGTGTTGTTTCCACCGATAGAAATACTCTATATATTGCTGGTACAGTGTCGCTTTCGTCTTAGGCAAATCTCCCTGATGGAAATACCAGATTCCACACAACATCGCCAACCGCAACGGGTTTTTAATCAAATCCCGAATGCGATCGTTCCTAGCTTCATCTAACTTAGTCTCTAACTCTTCCCCTAATTTCGGCTTACCTTCCTGGGTAAACCACTGTTGAATGAAATCACCCACCTGCTCATTATCAAAATGCAGAGTGCGATA
Organism: Allocoleopsis sp.; assembly: GCA_036703375.1. Taxonomy (GTDB): domain Bacteria; phylum Cyanobacteriota; class Cyanobacteriia; order Cyanobacteriales; family Coleofasciculaceae; genus DATNPC01. Next base: position 9,567 of record DATNPC010000248.1, on the reverse strand, counting down.
TGTCTCAAAATTTAGCAGTGTGTTGGGGTTAGCTTCCCAAACATTTGAGCAACAGGTTAACACGACTCGCGCTAAATCACCCCATCCTTCTAGCTGGGTAGCAATTGCTTGTAGGGGTGATTCATCTGCCCTCATCTCATCCACCCCATCCAACAGCAGCAACACCTTGCCACTCTTGAACAATTCTTCCAGCTTCTTTTGTGCTGAGGTAATGCTTACATCACACTGAGAAATCAGCAGCGCCTTCTCTAGCCAAATCTGGAATAAGTATTCTTCCAGAGTTTTCCCTCCCAGACTTGCCAGAGAAATACAGATGGGAAAACCTTTATTTGAATTATTGACATAAAGAGCAATCTGCTCTAACCATGTACTTTTTCCTGCACCTGGTTCACCAACAATAGTGAAGTTTTTCTCTTTCCCTTCGATTACCTGTTCCAGAAACTCATCATATTGATACTCCTGCTCAATTTCTTTCTCAGTTAGCTGATATTGCAGCATTCCTCGATCTGCCGAGGGTTGAAACTCATCACCCCGTCGAGGTTGTTCCTTCGGCTTTAGTAATCCCAGCTTCACATAGACATTTTTCGCCTCATGCCCCAAATGTCTACCAGTGATCGATCGCCTGAAGTTTTGCTTTTCTCGCTGCTGTGCTAGGACTTTGCCGCAGACTTCACGCCAGTTGATAGCGTCAGCCGTCTGTTCTACTGGATTCCACTCCTTTGGATCGACTACCTCTGTAATTTCCAAATCTAAGGCTTGGACAATTGCAATAATATAATTCCTATCCTTAGCTTCTCCACGAAAAAACCGCTCAACTGTCTTTTTGTCTACCCTAGCCTTTTCAGCAATACGCTCATAAGTTAGAGGCTTTCCATCCTCATCTCGTCCATCAGCCTTAGCTTGTTGGAGTTTTTGCAATCCTTCTCTAGTTGCCCGAACACCACGAGGTTTGCGCGTTTGAGCCATAGCGGTTTCATCTTGTGGTAGGGGCACGATATTATCGTGCCCTTAAGTTTTCATAGCAACAGTTTAGCCAGCTTCACCCCTCATCTGGAGGACAGAAAAGGGAACTTAATTAGTGTCCTCAACTGGTCTGGAGGTAAACCTAGCAAAAAATTTAGGCTTGTCTCATCGGCAGCCGATACCGCAAACAAATGAGGATTAAATCATGGAAAACCAACCAACAACACCAGTAAAACTAGAGCAAACAAACCAACCCATTCAGCTTGTCACTCCCCCACAACCTCACATCGAAAGTCCCGCTACTTGGATGCGAACAGGGAATAGCCAAGCCGAAATTATTCTGGCAGTAGCCGTCTTGATTAGCTCAATTTCTGGACTACTCCAAGTTCTGATACCCTTGATGCTGCGACAGCCACACAACAAGACTAACTAATCCTCAGTAGCACCAATTGGGCGCAAAGCCTTGCGCCCCTACGACAAACTGGATTTAAGTGCGATCGCATCATCATCCAAACCCAAAAATGCGATCGCAAAGCTATTAGAAAAGTGGAAAAAATAAAATGCAATATAAAACCCCCTCGCCCAACTTTGGGAGAGGGGGCTGGGGGGTGAGGGCAATCTCTACTTCTGCAACTTCACTCCTCGAATCGAATAATCCAACAACTCCATCGGATGCATCAAAGTAACCTCCTTCCCCTTCAACCCCAAATGCTTCTTAATTTGCAACGAACAACCCGGATTCGCCGAAGCAATTAACGTCGCCCCCGTATTCAGCAAATTCTCCACCTTTTGCTGCCCCAACTCATCCGCCACGTCCGGTTGCAGCATGTTGTAAACCCCAGCGCTACCACAACACAACGCTGCATCAATTGGTTCCCGTAACTTCACATTCGGAATTTGCCGCAACAACTGACGCGGTTGCACGCTAATTTTTTGCCCATGTAATAGGTGACAAGCATCTTGATAAACCATCGTCAGCGGTTCATCTGTCAGGGGTGAAAGCTTCGCCGTCAGTCCCACTTCTGCCAAAAATTCCTGAGCATCTTTTACCTTAGCCGCAAATGCTTTTGCTTTCTCCCGATACTCTGGGTCATCTTCTAAAATATGACCGTATTCCTTGAGAGTATGACCGCAACCCGCCGCATTAATAATGATGAAATCAACGCCTGTACCCTCAAAGCTATCAATCATCTGTCGTGCCAAGGCTTGGGATTGTTCGCGTTGTCCCTGATGTTCCGGCAGTGCGGCACAACACCCTTGAGTTTTCGGAATCACGACTTCACAACCATTCGCCGTTAAGACGCGCACCGTTGCTTCATTCACGGGCGAGAACAACACGCGCTGCACGCAACCGAGAATTACGCCGACTCGATAGCGTTTCTCTCCTTGCGCTGGGACAATATCTGGAAGTTTATCTCGGAAGGCATCTAGAGTAACCTCTGGTAGATTCGCCTCCATTGCCGCCAAGCGGGGGAATAATTTCTTCAGCAAACCTGTGGCGCGAACGAGTTTCTGCAATCCCGACTTCTGATAGAGATAAAGAAACGGCAGCAACAGGCGTAGGCGTGCAGGGTAAGGGAATATATTAAAGATGAGCGCTCTAAAAATGCGATCGCTTAAACTGCGCGGATAGTTGCGCTCAACTTGTGGCCGAGTCGCCGCAATCAATTTGTCGTACTGAACGCCAGAAGGACAAGTGGTGACACAAGCCAGACACCCCAAGCAACTATCAAAATGCTGTACCGTCCCCTCAGCAAGCGGTGCCTCGCCATTGTTGATGGCATTCATCAGATAAATTCGACCCCTCGGTGAATCCATCTCCTTGCCAATTACTCGATAACTGGGGCAGGTGGAAAGGCAAAATCCACAGTGAACGCAGGTATCGATGAGTTTTTGTTCGGGGGGATGTTGAGCATCAAAGTTACTGGCTGAATTGGGTACTGACTCAACGGGTTGAAATACACCCTCTGGTAAAGTTTGCATATTTTTTCTCTTTTCTTTTCTCTTAACTAGTTTCTTATCTCTGAATGATGGCGTTTTTATACCAATTGAGTTTGAGTTTGACGCCTATTCTCCAATTGCTCCCCCCTTAGTAAGGGGGGCTGGGGGGTCAAATATGACATTGGAAAAGCCAATTGGTATTACCTGTAGAAGGTTTGTTGATTTGAACTCTTTCACTACCGCCCTAACCCCCCTTGTCAAGGGGGGAATAGGAGTCAGATACCAAATTCTCAAATCCCAGCGACAAAACGATGAGGACTTAACAGGTTTTTTGGGTCAAATTTCTGTTTAATTCCCCGCATCACATTCAGAGCATTGCCGTTGTAACCCCAAACATCCACTTGTTGTTTCAACGAAATTGGTGCCTCCAAAACTGTGAGGAAGCCGCGTTGAGCTTCACAGTGGTTCCGCATCTGCGCGATCGCATGAGATTTTACAACGTCTGGATTGAGTCGCCATAATCCCAACCCACTTCCAGCGTGAATTAATCCTAATCCGGGTTCAGAGGTTAGAGTGTCTAGCTTAGTCAAAGTCGTAACAGCAGCAGTCGGCAATACCCCTATTTTGCAAATAATTCCGGGTTGTTGTGGGGCTGTCCAAATTTGTTTTGGCAATAACTGCCATAGATGGGTTTCGTCTGCATCGGTATACAGCGCACCGTTTAACCCCAAGGTTTGCCCAACCTCCAGTATCCGAGCAGATTGTTCTTTGACACTCGGTGCTACGCTTTGGAACCGCACAATTAAGCCGATGCCTTGGCCCAAATTGAGTTGGCTGACAAGCTGAGGGGATAGCAAATCGACGGCGGTGGGAGTTAGTGCCGAAGCGAGTAAGGTTGCTGTTGTAGACGCAACTGCCTCTGCTTCCCCTGTCAACAGTACGGTTGCCGATGCCTCTTGAACTGGGTACGCACGAAATGTCATCTCTGTCAAGATTCCCAACGTACCGTAGGAACCTGTAAATAGCTTCATCAAGTCGTAACCGGCGACATTTTTGACGACTCGCCCTCCAGCTTTGGCGATTTGCCCATCACTGCGAACGAACGAAATACCTAGCAGCATATCTCGGATACCGCCGTAGCGATGACGCCAAGAACCGCTGTCTGCCGTAGCGACAATACCGCCAAGGGTGGCGTCTTCCGGATAGGCTGGGTCGAGGGGTAAAAATTGCCCGACCTTAGCCAGCTTTTCTTGCAAGTCCGCCAACTTGACTCCAGCTTCTACCGTAACGGTCAAGTCACCCACGGCATGGTCGATGATGCGGTTCAGGCGTTCAGTACTGACAACCAGGTCAACGGCCTGACCCATACCTCCCCAATTCAATTTACTACCACTACCACAGGGAAGGATGCTCCAGTTATGGCGATGAGCCAGGGTCACGACCTGAGCGAGTTCGTCAGCTGTACTGGGATATACAATGATACTAGGGACGCTGTTCGCTGCGCTGAGTTTTGCTAGTCGTTCTTGCCAAATTGGTTTCAAGCTGTCCCAGTCATAGATGTCAGAGTCGCCAACAATCGGTGTGAGTTCTTGGGCGATCGCTTTCATAACTTTATCTATCAGTCCCTAAAGCAAAGAGAGATGCCTGAAAACCACGGTACAGGAAATCCGTGCCGAATGCGATCGCGATCGCATTTTCTCTCTATCTCTATCACAGGATAGTTGACTTAAAGTCACGAGTTAACGTGCTTCAGATCATTTTTTTTCTCTGACTAATGTTTAAGGATTAGATCTATCGAGTCAAGACATGCCTGTACAGGCTCTTTGAGGTGGTAGTTGGCTACAGCACAACAACGATAACTGAATCTTCAAAAACTAACTATATAAGGGTGGGCTTCAAGGATTGAGGGTAAAAGCCTGAAGGTTGCATAACCTCGCACAATCGCTGCATGGTCTCTAGGGAGAGGTACAGATTGTGCTTACCATCTGCTTTCAATCCATGACTGTAGCCAAGTTGAGTAGGGTGCATTTGCGATCGCTTTGCGTAATTAAACGTCTTTGTCTTGTGGCTCTATTGGTGAGTTATTGCTTAGGTAATAGCACACCCTACATACACAACAAACCCTTTTAAAACAATGGAAACACTCGCTTTTTCACATGTATCCCTCGCCCATGAAGAGGCAGAGTACCTCGAACCAGATGCGTATGAGTTGAAATTATTCCAAGGACTGAACTGGACGCCACCGAGTTCCGCTTGGATTGGTCTCATCGCCTCTTTAATGACACTCGTAAGCTTAGCCACCAACGTCCAAGCGGCCTACGTGAGAACCAATGGCAGTCCGCTCCGTCTCCGTGCTGCCCCTGCTGGTAGGATTATTGGCAGCTTGCGGAATGGAAGCTACATCTCTGTGAGTGGCAATTCTTCAGGAAGCTGGACTCAGCTGACTAATCCTCGCGGATGGGTTTCTTCTCGCTGGATTAGTGGCGGCGGCGGTAGCGGCGGCGGCGGTGGCGGTGGCGGTAATCCCAGTACCGGCGCTTATGTCCGTACCCAAGGCGATCCCCTCAATGTTCGTTCGAGTCCTGGAGGTTCGGTTGTTGGCAGTTTACGCAATGGAACCTATATCACCTTAAGCGGTCGTACCTCAGGCAGTTGGGCTCAGCTTTCTAATGGTAATTGGGTTGCTTCCAGTTTGATTAGTCGCAGCAGTGGCGGCAGCGGAGGTGGTGGAGGTGGTAATCCTAGTACTAGCGCTTATGTCCGCACCAAAGGCGATCCCCTCAATGTCCGTTCGAGTCCTGGAGGTCCGATTGTTGGCAGCTTATCCAATGGAAGTTCCATTACCTTGAGCGGTCGCACCTCAGGCAGTTGGGTTCAGTTGTCTAATGGTAATTGGGTCGCTTCCAGTTTGATTAGTCGGACTGGTGGAGGTAGCGGTGTTAATCCCTCAGCTACCTTGCAACGGGGCAGTAGTGGCCAAGCTGTAACGAACCTTCAGAATCGCTTGAAGACACTTGGTTTTTACAATGGTTCGATCACGGGGTACTACGGCGACTTAACCGAAGCGGCGGTGAGAAGCTTCCAGGGTTCGCGGGGTATCCAAGTGAATGGAATTGCTGGCCCACAAACCCAAGCCGCCTTGTACAACTACGCCTATAACGCTGGCAGTGGTGGTGGCGGTGGTGGTTACGCTGGTAGTGACTATACCAATGCTTCAACCAACAATCAAACCCGATACGAAGCTTATATCTCTACCAGTGGTAATGCGATCGATGTCTACTCAAGTCCCAATGGTCGTGTGGTTGGTAACATTACTAATGGCGAGCGACTGTTACTGACAGGTCGCCGCAGTGGATTTTGGGTACAAGCAGCCGATGGTACCTGGCTAGATGAGCAGTATGTTCGCTATAGCGGACGAACCTTCTAAATCAACGAATGGCATACCCTTGAGGGGTAACTGCCATTGCTAAAAAAATTGTGCCTACTGACACTGACTTCAGTAGGCACAAAAAAACGGGTTAACCCGCTTTATTACTCTGGTCAACCCGTGAGCTTGGGAACGCCTATATGGACTACTTTTGCAGAACCAACTTGACGTTGGCATTTTGCAGACCGCGCTGCTTAACTTCAGCTAAGGTCTTGTTCACTGCATACTTCTGGTTGATCGAGTTGATCAGCTCGGTTTGGTTGTGCTTCTTAGCAACGCCCCACAGATCAGCAATCAGGTCGAAGGAACCATCGCTATTGCGAGACCAGCCGAGGTCATACTCACCTTCCAGAACAGCAACGATGTCGGCACGAACCCGCTGGCCATTGTAGCCACGAACATCAGCTTCCGACTTAACGGAGATACCCAGGTCACGGAGAGAAGCCTTCAAGATTTCGGCGTCGGTGATCTTGGTGCGGAGAGTGCTAAAGTGAGACATGTGGATTTCCTCCAGTAGAGATAGAAAAGAAACGACAACGTAGCGTTTTGTTTTGTAGATGAAGTCGCTTTTTGAGAGTGCGACTTTTTGTCAAACTGCTAGCAAGAATCTGCTAGCCTTTCCTCCTGTTGGGAGCAGGAGAAAGCCTTTTAAAACTCCAATCGCTGATATTCAGCAACGGAGGACGCCGCAGGTCGCGCGCGCTGCCTGGCCCAGTCCCTCAGGGCCGTTACCTGCTCGGTCATTGTCCTGGACAGCGGCAGAGTCGATTTAATCGCCGCAATGATATCCAGTTGTGTAAATTCCCGATCTTGAGCAAATGCTTCGTACATTGCAGCGATGATCGCTTGCTCAATTTCTGCTCCAGAAAAGCCATCGGAAACTTTAGCTAACTGATCGAGATCGAACCGAGTAATATCTCGACGCCGCTTGGTCAGGTGAATGCTAAAAATCTGCTGGCGCTCTTCTGCATTCGGTAAATCCACAAAGAAAATTTCATCAAAACGACCTTTGCGGAGAAACTCTCCAGGTAGGCGCTCAACTCGGTTGGCAGTTGCCATGACGAACACTGGCGAAGTTTTCTCTTGCATCCAGGTGAGGAAGGAGCCGAAGATCCGACTGGATGTGCCGCCGTCCGAGTCAGAAGAACCACTGGTACCAGCAAAAGACTTATCTAACTCATCAATGAAGAGAATCGTCGGGGAAATGGATTCTGCTGTTTTCAGGGCATTACGTAAGTTAGCTTCCGATCTACCGACCATTGAGCCGTCATAAACCCGACCCATATCCAGGCGTAGAAGTGGAAGACCCCACAGACGAGAGGTTGTCTTGGCAATCAGTGACTTACCGCATCCTGGAACACCCAGAATTAACATCCCTTTGGGTTGGGGTAAGCCATACTCTCTTGCTCTTTCGGTAAAAGCATTAGAACGTTGTTTGAGCCATCGCTTCAACTCTTCTAAACCACCGACCGCGTCGATCGTCTCGTCTTCTTCTATGTATTCTAGAATACCGTTTCGACGGATGAGCTGCTTTTTCTCAGAAAGAACGATATCGACTTCGCCTTCGGTGAGACGACCCGCTTTGACTTGTGCTTTACGATAAACTTTCTCCGCTTCATCGTGCGTCAATCCTAAAGCGGCTTTGAGCAGCTTCTCCCGCGTCTCTGTTGTCGTCCGGCGAGCCTTACTCTGCTCTAGCTGCTGAGACAACACTTGATTGAGTTCCGACAGATCTGGTAGGGGGAAGTCGAGAACAACCACTTCCTTTTCCAGCTCAATGGGAACTTGCTGAACCGGAGACATCAGAACAATAGTCTTTTGCGTACCCTTAAAACTAGCGATCGCGTCCCGCAACCATCGCGTCGTTGCTGGCGAATCAATAAAAGGATGTAGATCTTTAAATATATAAATACCGGCTTCTTTCTGCTGTATCACCCACTGAATTGCTGCCTCTGGCGAAACAGTGTTGTGCTGAGTGATATGGCGTGACTGACCATATTCAACAATTCCGTGAGTAACAGTCCATACGAAAACACGCCGTTGATGGGTCTTCGTTTGAGCAATCAAGGCTACTGCCTTTTCTGCCCGCTCTTCCTCAGGAGTCAGGAGATAAATTAAGGGGTACTGAGCTTGAATGAGAACGTTGATCTCTTCTTGCATGACTATCGACCTAAATTAGAGACGGCGCAACCACTGCTCAAACATTTCAAGGGAACAACTAACTTGCTCTTCCTGAAACCTGGCAATTTCAAGGGAACTACTTTATCAACAAGGAACTAATTCTTCCTCTCCCTGAGAGTCCGTGCGGGAACTCATTTCTTCTCGCTCTCGCACTTCCACCGGAAGCTCATCTGTCAATGTCGTAGGCTGGTTCTTGAGAGAAACCATTTCCCCTTCCTTAATGACTACCGAGGTAGAACAGTCAGGACAGGTATAGACCCGATGAGTTCTTCCGTAGTCAGATGCTTCTACCTCCTCAACTACGTCCGAGTGGCGCAGATAAAAGGATATTGCTCTCTCTACCATTGCAGACATGGAGTCGGAATCAACGGCTGCTCGTATTTTGAGCTGGCGGTGAATTCCTGGTGGGAGATACAAGGTTACTTTTTGCTTGTCTTGCATATAGTTTCAATCGTTTTACCCGGGTATACTGTGCAAGCTTATCGAGTTTCCAGATAGCTGTCAAGACATTAAGCCAGTATGACAGCATAATTGTTACATAAATTCATATTTAAGCGATCGCTGTATACTTTCCGGCTAGTCCTGGAGATCTGGCGGAAGAATAAAGACAATTACAGTAAAAGCAGTTTTATCGGTGTCCATCGTCAACGACTGCCTAAAACGAGTCGGTTACCAAGCATCCGCCGTTAGCAGTCACCAGCAAACAAACAGTGGCAGATGGCGAACTAGGGCTTGGGTACTAGGGAAGCTTGTGGTGGGTATTACGCCACTAGTGGTGATTCTCTTAGGCTGTAGTACCACCACATTGGATGAACGAGATACTTGGACGATTTACCGCAATCCACGCTACAGTTTCGAGTTTCCCTATCCAACCCACTGGGAGTCTTTTCCCATGCCTGATAATCGTGATGGTCGAGCCTTTCGAGACTCAATTCACCCCAACGTTGAGATTAGAGGATGGGCGGCTAATCAATTGCCAGCTATTGACATGCCGTCCTACCACAAGCGTCTCACCAACTCCTCACCCGCCCAACTCCAGAACTTTACAACCCAGC
>DATNPC010000247.1:0-13781 GCA_036703375.1 Allocoleopsis sp. | reverse complement strand
CCGCTTGAGTCTCCCGATCAAGTTGCACCAAGGATAAATCGAGAGTGCCGCCACCAAAATCAACGACGAGTATGGTATCTCCGTCTGCAATCCCGTAGCCCAAAGCCGCCGCAGTTGGTTCATCCAACATCCGGACTTGTTCTACTGCCAACGACTGGCAGACTCCACCCAGCCAATGCCGGTAGGCCTCAAAGCTATCCACGGGTACGGTGAGAATCAGCGATTCGATCTCCGACTCTTGCACGCTGTTGAGTTTCTCGATCATTCGTTCGAGAAACCACTGCCCGACTTGCTCGAAGCTAATGAGTTTGCCATCGAGTTCCGGCATAAATCCCTGAATATCTGAACCAATTCCCCGTTTGAAGCTGCGAAAGAATCGAGTGTCTGACGTGAGGTCAAGTCCGCGATCGCGCACCGCTTGTCCGATTGTAACCCGGCCTTGGCTAGCATCTTCTACGTACAGCAAACTGGGAATCAAAGGCGGATTGTGACTGAGTTGCACCGACAGTCCGGGTAAGCTCAGAGTTTCTGGCTGTTGGGTAGCGGAGTTCCAGCGAGCGATCGCGGTGTTACTCGTGCCAAAGTCAATGGCATAGGACGTAGCCCTGGTCGTAGACATCTTATCTTGATTGACTTACATTTTTTTCACCTAAGATTCAGTGTGCCAAGAATTTGGGGGAATTTACCAAACTTTACCCAAGCTCTAGGCAGAAAATGACCTAGTACAAGTCGCTCAAACCCAGGACGTGCTGAGGAGAAAGCTATGACGCGATCGGAGACGGACGCAACGCAAACCCCTCGCGACTAGAACAGCTCGATAAGCTGTCACGCACAGGACTTACACACGAACGCCATCTGTAGGGGCAATCCCCCCGTGGTTGCCCCGTTTTTACTTTTGAGAGTTGTTGGGATTCTCAAGGGCTAAATAAAGCTCAATAAAAATGATTCACATTTAATTAATTATTTCGCATTCTTACTGTTATAAATAGAAGTATTTTTAGATGTACCATTATTGCTCAAGCCTCCGGAATTTGCTATGAGTCCTTGTAAGTCATTTTATGAAAAACTAGGATTTCGAGCTATTTATGCGTCACCCATTACTACGATTGCATGATGGTAAAGACAATACCTCTCCTCAGTTACGCGATGAAGTCAAGTTGCTACAAACAAAGCTTAACGAACATGGCTTCTCGTTAGAGGTGGATGGCATATTTGGGACTAATACACAAGAGGCAGTGCAACGTTTCCAGAAGCAAAATAATCTAGAGGACGATGGAGTCGTTGGTTCGCTCACTTGGGCAAAGCTATTAGGTGAGGAACAGCCAGAAATGCTCCAGTTGATGGAAACGACAATTCTCAAAGATGATGAGTTTTTTCTCAAGCAATTGCGAGAAATTGAACGAGCTGGCTACAGGTCAATTATTGCTGAAGTTGCCAAAGAATTTGATTTTTTACCCTGTATTATTGCAGGCATTGGTTCGCGGGAATCGCATTGGGGGTTGTTCCTCAAGCCACCCGGTGCCGAGGGGACAGGTGACTGGGGTAAGCGGAACGGAAAATTACCACCCGATGGCGGTGGATTTGGTCGTGGGCTGATGCAAATCGATTACGATGCCCATGAATTCGCTCGGACAGGCAATTGGAAAGATGCGAAAGAAAATATTCGCTACGGCACTCAAGTCTTAGCCAGTAGCCGAAATTTCCTTCGACAAAAAACCAACTATACTGGCGTAGCTCTGTTGCGAGCCGCTTTAGCTGGTTACAATGCAGGCCCAGGAAATGCGCTCAGAGCAATTCGGGATGGACGCGATATTGATTTTTATACAACGGGTCGCGACTATTCTAAAGATGTCCTCAATCGGGCGGGTTGGTTTCAGTTACAAGGCTGGAGTTAAGCACAGTTGTGAGGAATGCTCAAGCTCATTTTTGACTAAAGTTGCTATTGTGATATCTTGCACTTTTCTTAATAATCGTAGGGTGGGCATTGCCGACCAACGATAGAATCAAGTTTTTAAGTTCTATTCGGCAATGCCCACCCTACAGGCGAAAGATTATTGAACGTGGTGCAATATATGAATATTTAGAATCGCTCCGCTTTCTTTTCCTTCAAAATTTCCGGAAGCACTCTTTCCCAACTTGAAGTAGCCATTATTGTACTTCGAGGGGAAAGGTATGCCGCTCAAGTTACGCATCGCCACATTCAACTTAGAGAACTTCGACGATAAACCAGGAGAGAAGCCATCATTAGACGATCGCATTGCTGTGATGCGTCCTCAACTGATTCGGCTCAATGCAGACATTTTGTGTCTCCAAGAAGCGAACGGACAGGAAGAACCCGGACAGCCACGTCGGCTACTCGCGTTGAAAAAACTTTTACAGGGAACGCCTTACGCTGACTTTAACGTCGTGAGTACGATGACGGCAGACAACAAGCAAGTCTATGACGAGCGCAACCTAGTCATCCTCAGTCGCTTCGAGATTCTCCAACACCAGCAGTACAAGCATCAATTTGCGCCTCCCCCCTTATACCGCTCGGTAACGGCAAACCCACCTGACACAGAAGCCGAAGCAGTTTCTTGGGAGCGACCGATTCTGCATGCGAAGATTCAGCTACCAGGCGATCGCATTCTTAACATTATCGCCGTCCACCTGAAGTCCAAATTACCAACACCAATTGCGGGACAACAAGTCAACAACTATACGTGGAAAACAGCCTCCGGTTGGGCTGAGGGCTTCTTTCTCTCCTCAATCAAACGAGTCGGACAGGCACTAGAGACGCGAATCCTGATCGATCGCTTATTTGATGCCGATGAAGATGCACAAATTGTCGTCTGCGGTGATTTCAATGCAGAAAGTGATGAAGTGCCAATTGAAGCAATTCGCGGCGATATCGAAAATACGGGGAATGGCAAGCTAGCCAAGCGGGTGATGGTGCCTTGCGAACAAACCATCCCAGAACCCTCTCGCTTCTCTCTCCTGCACAATGGCAAAGGGAGGATGTTAGACCATCTCCTCGTTTCTCGGATGCTGCTGGCGTACTACAGAGGTTCTGAAATCCATAACGAGTTGTTGCACGACGAATCGCTAGCGTTTGCTACTGATATTTTGTATCCAGAGTCGGACCATGCACCCGTCGTTGCAGAATTTGAGCTACCCGATCGCTAGAGTAAGTGCGACAATCAATCGATTTTAGATTTTGGATTATTAAACTAAGGAGAAATTAAATGCCTTTGAAAAGTTACGGTGTTTTGAAGTGTCGAGCATTGGAACGGGAGTTAGGCACGAAAGCTAATCCCCACTTTCAAGTGCTGGTAACGGACGGTAAGCAGAAATATCGCATTGCGGTTAATGTCAAGTCACAGGAAAGCCCATCCGAGTTGCTGTTCTTAGTGAAAGACAATTTTCAGCATCCGATCGTCGATCGCTTAGCTGAATTAGGCAAGGACTTTTTCGGTTATAAGGAGTTGGACAGGAAGCCGGGAGGGCTAGCTCTAGACTACATTCGAGCCAATTTGTTCGATCCGACTCAAATGAAACCGCTACCGTTCGACGTACCTGGACCAGATAACGACCTCAACGAACGGTTAGATTTATATATTCAAAGAGCGATCGCAAGCCAGGATGCTGTTCTCTATGCCTTTGGAGAAGCGTGGGGGCCAGAGGATACTCCCGATAAAATTTTCCACTTCAAGCCCGGCAATGGCATTCATGATATTCACATGAACCAGGGCAACAGCAAGCAATTTGAAAAGGATGACGGGGTTTGGCAAGACGGTGGGTTACTGATTCATTTCCCATCGCGCAATCAGTGGGTTGCTCTTTTCCTCGCATTCCAGTCCCAGGTATTCCATACAGATGACAGTACAGGTCATCGCGTTCAGGGTACCGACCACTCTACCAATGAAGGAATTCCTGAATCCGATCGCACAGTTCGGATTGTTGCCGCTTTAGTCAATCCCGCCGGTGACGATCGCGCTAAGGAATCAGTCACCTTAATCAATACCTTGCCTACTCCAGTCGATCTAACCGGTTGGTCGCTAGCCGATCGCTTGAAGCACAAGCGCCTCCTCAACGGTATCATTCTCGATCCCGGTGCTTGCGTCAAGGTACCTTTGAGCGGAGACGATGTCCAACTATCTAATGATGGCGGCATCATCACTCTGCTCAATGCGGAAGGACTCAAGATTGATGGGGTGTCCTACACCAAAGATGAGGTTAGCAAGCAAGGCTGGACTATCGTCTTTTAATCGAACAGATACTCTGTCTCGCGCCTCCTAATCCCTCTAGAGTATCGGTACACAAATCTAGTGGTTCTTGGTGGCATAGAACACATCGTAGGGGCGATTCATGAATCGCCCCTACAAAAAATCTGTCCCCCAATCTTGGTTGTCTCGAACAACGATCGCTTTTTGCTTAAATCAGCGCCAGTCCATTACTCAATATTCACAAATGTAACAGGGTGTGCATGGCTATAAACCTCTCGTTTAGGGCGAAGCATCCGGACAAAAAATCTTAGGCGATCGCGATCGTTCATTCCCCGAATGCGAGAGTCCCCAAACATTCCATACTCTGCCGCTTTTGTCAAATACTTCTACTGGACTGGCGCTCTAGAGCAGTCTATCTTTTTGGGCAACCTCAGAAACGCCATTTGGTTGTTCGGTGTCTCATCTTGGCTATTTGGCATCACCGACAGAAGCATCGCTTTGCTCTCAGATGGCTATCTCTCGGCTTTGGATCTCATTCAACTATCGATTGCTGCCTTTTTCTTTGTCAGTTGGCTGTTGTTGAAACCCTCAAAACTTGAAAACATAGATGAATTTAGGAAACGAAGAGGGAAAGCAGCCATTCAATCTAACTATGAGAGTTTTAGGAGAAACGATTATTCTTTTTATTCGGAAAATGTAGAGAATGGGGGATATTAAATTTCCGACAACTTATAGCGATTATTAGGTCTAAATTTCTAGTTTGTGTTTAAAAGTTTTGCTAATTAATCAGATTCTCAGTTGCAACGTAAAATTTCTCAAATATAGTCAACACAAACTGCTGCCTGTAAAAATAAAAATTTTATCACTCAATGACTTCACGTTTCTGCCTGAACATAGGTTTGATAAGATGCGTTTCACGCTACAGATTGCCTGAAAAAAACTAAGCTGGGAGCGCTTTGAGATTAGTGAGAACTTAGGCATTGACAATACAGCCAAAGCCTAAGCCGATTGTACTTGGTATCCAACACCAGGTTTACCACCAACATCCTACATAAATTCTGTAGAAAGTCTTCTTTAACTATTCCACGCAGATGTTCGAGATGGCGTTCAACTTATGTTCGACTTATATATAAGTTATTTACATTTTGTAACATATAAGAAGAAAAGGGTGAAAACGCGATCGCCTGGAAAGGGGAGTTTTTCCTTTCCAGGCGGCGTAAGTTCCCTCTTGGGGAAACCTTAATAGTTGCCTCAAATTCTCACGTAGGCTGAAAACTAGCCAAATTAGTTTGAGATGGGATGACCGTCCGCTCCAACTCGCTATCCGCTATCAAATGCTCTTGACTGTAGCAGAGTGGGAGGTAATCTAAACCAAAATTTTCCTTTGCTTCTGGTCGTTTTGGCTGAAGCCAATGCTTGACCTAAGCCGCGATAGTCAGTGTGTTTTAAGAAAGATTCGCGATCGCCCGATCGATTAAGTTAGACAAGAGGTCTTGCTCGCTTTGGGGAATTCCTGCCAACGTCTTTTCCCGAATTTCCATGGCAATCGGAGGCAGTATCTCTTCGAGTTGTTTACCCGCATCGGTTAACCAAATTCGCCAGATTCTGCGATCGCGAGAATCTCGTTCTCGACGCACTAAGCCTCGCTCTTCCATCCGATCCAGCACTCCAGTTAGAGTGCCTCCCACCTGTTGCAGTCGTTCTCCGATTGTAGACGTTGCTAAGCCGTCTTCTTTCCATAAACAGCACAACACAACCCAGTGGAATGGTGTCAGTCCCAATGGATCGAGTCGTTCTTGAAATAGACGAGCTTGTAGTTGAGAGAGGAGTTTGATTCGGTAACCGAGACTGTAAGGAGCCAGTACCTCATCCCACTGAATTGAGCCGGCTTGATTTAGAGAAGTAAAAGGCATGGAATAGTAATTGCTTAGAGTGCGTTAGATTGTAGCAGGTTTCTTTTTTTCTGTGTTTTTGTTTTTACTTTTATCCTGAGATGGGGAATGATGGCAAATCCCTCCCTAGAGCTGAGAGACTGAGGGAGAGAAAGTTTAGGGTGTTGACCTGCAACTTGGGATGAGATTAAGATTTAGCAGCGACGGCTAACTGTTCCTTCAGCGTTCTAGCGCGTTGAGCGATCGCTCTCCAATCTTCGGCTGCAACGAGCGACTTAGGGAACAAATCCCCAGATAGGCCAACCGCGATCGCACCAGCCTGAATAAATTCTTGCGCGTTTTCCAGGGTGACGCCACCTGTGGGAATTAGCGGAATGTGGCCGAGTGGACCTTGTAACGCTTTAAGGTAACTCGTCCCGCCTACAGCCTGGATGGGAAATACCTTAACACAAGCAGCACCCGCCTCCCATGCCGTAAAAATCTCTGTCGGTGAGAGGGCTCCTGGTACGATGGGTATGCCAGCAGCAACTGCGGCTTCAATCAACTTTGTGTCTACGTGAGGGCTGAAGAGAAACTGAGCGCCAGCATTAATTGCCTGCTGCAACTGTTCGAGATTGAGAAGAGTGCCGCTGCCAATGATGCAGCCGGGTAATTCTAAGCGTAGCAGTCGAATCAACTCAAAAGGGCGATCGCTATTCCAGGTAATTTCAATCAGTCGCATCCCAGCCGCTGCCACTGCTTGAGCCATTTGCAACCCCTGTGACTGCCTAGACGCCCGAATCACAGCAATCACTCGATGTTGCTGCAACAGCGTTAACCAAGACGGATGATAAATTTGCACGTTCTAGCCTCTGATGGATGATTGAGAAGAATATTTTTAGTAAACACGTTTCGATTGACTTTCTTTTTTAATTTTTATTGATATCAGTCGTTTGAGAGATGAAATTTCATTGAAAAGCTTTCTTCTTCTGACCTAGGATTTGCGATCGAGGAAAGCGAAGATTATTGGAATTTCTAAGCAATAAAGCTTATATCGATTTGAATAGTGGGTTTAATATAACTTTGCGATTCAGGAATTATGACTCTATAAATAGTCTAATTAAAGATTCTATGTCCTGAGCAAGATGAAAAACATACTACCAAAAATCTACGCTGTGAGAGTAAAGACTTAAAACAAAAATTTAGGAGATTTGTGGCATGGCTCTTTTAAAACTTGCAGACGCTTATCCTAATTACAAGCAGGAAATCTTTGGTGGCGATGACATTAAAGGATATGATGTCTACACCGAAAATGAAGAGAAAATCGGTGGTGTTTATGATGCTCTACTCGATGAGACAGGACGTTTTCGCTATCTGGTAATCGATACTGGATTTTGGGTATTTGGTAAGAAGGTATTAGTGCCTGTGGGTCGCGTACAAATGGATTACGATCGCCATCGCGTTTATGTCATGGGTATGACCAAAGAGCAAGCAGAAGCGCTGCCCGAGTATAACGAAAACATGACCGTTGACTACAACTATGAAGAGCGGGTGAGAAACGTCTTCCGTCCCACATCAACAAGCACGGCAGCCGCTACAGCGACTCAACCGACCTATAATCACGATACCTACAACTACGACTACGAACAACCGCTCTACACAGCTAATGAGGGGAACAATCAAAAGATTCGGTTGTATGAAGAACGCCTATTGACCAACAAAAATCGTGTTAAGACGGGAGAAGTTGCTGTTGGTAAGCGTGTAGAAACTGAAACTGCACAAGTTTCCGTTCCAGTCGAGAAAGAGCGAGTCGTCATTGAGCGCACCAGCCCCACCGAAACCAGAGAAGTCACTCCAGGTACTGTTGATTTCCAAGAAGGGGAAGTTGCACGCATGGAAGTCTACGAAGAAACTGCTGACATCCAAAAGCAAGCCTTCGTGCGTGAAGAAGTCAACATCCGGAAAGAAGTTGAGCGCGACACGGTGGATGCAACAGAAACCCTTCGTCGTGAAGAGTTAAATGTTGATGTTGATGGCAATCCAGTTATCAACCGAGATCGCTAGAGTTTCAGGACAAACATCTCAATAGCTTTCTTGAACGAGCAAACTCATCTTGCTGAATAAGAAAGTATTCCTTGCAGATGCAGGTAGAGCCATTAATCCTACTGGCTTTGCCTGCTCTTTAAAAAATCTGTAGGTGTATCAGATTAAAGGATGGGAGCAATGGTTGTAAATAATAGTGAATTGTTAAAAAATAAAGCACGAATTAAAGAATTGTTTGAAAAACTCAGAAATAAGCTGATCGGCTTTGATGTGATTAATCTAAGAGGTCAGAATTTAGGACGTGTTCAGGATTTCATTCTCGATAAATACCGTCGCCTCTACGTGCTAGTTCGCGATTTAGATGCCCCGACGAACTCCCAAGCCTATGTGTTAAGCAGCAAGTATATTCAAAACATCGACACTTCCAACCGATCGCTTTTTGTAGACATCAGTCGGGCGAAATTTAATCAGCTACCGACTTACCCGGTTTCTAGAGATAAGGCGACAGCATTTTCTCAGGACTCTCCACCACCACCAGTACCTCCGGCAAATTTAACCAATTCAAGTGACAGGCAAAATCTGAGTGACACTCACTCTTCCAACTATCAACCTGCGACTACGGATGACTCAGGGGCACGAGACACCCATCTCATGGCTGAATCGGACTACACGCCAGAGGTTGCGGAAGAACAAACCATTCGCTTGCTAGAAGAACGATTGCTGGTTAACCGCAGCAAGCGAAAAATTGGTGAGGTTGTGGTTCGCAAACAAATCGAAACCCGAATTGTGGAGATACCGATTCAAAGCGAGAGATTAATTATTGAAAAAGTTGGCTCAGACTCTCAAGAACCTGTAGCCGTTGAGAATCTGCCTGTAGACCATGTTTCTGGCGATCGGGAAATGGAGATGTCAGGGCAGCCTGCAATCGAGCAGCCTTTTACAACTCCAACGAATCAGTTTGAATCTCTAGATAATCCGAACTTCACCGAATCTGAGAACGGCTCAGAGGTTGTGGAAGAAGAAATTATCCGCTTGCTAGAAGAACGATTAGTGGTTAACCGCCGTAAGTGGAAAGTTGGGGAAGTTGTCGCTCGAAAAGAAGTCGAAAACCAGGTTATACAGGTACCGATTCGACGGGAAAAATTAATTATCGAGCAAGTCAGCCCTGAACTGAAACAAATTGCAGAAATCGATTTAGGGAATGGAGACGTTATTGGTGTTGACCCAGTGGCAACCTCTAGTCCCGATCGCCACGAGCAATCAGTTTCAAATCCTGAAACTGATTATAATGTAATCGGTGAATTTATTTCGCCTAAAGCAGCCAGTAATCTATTAGAAGCGGTCGCTCTTCAAGGAAGAGCGCATGGATGTGCAAAAGTGCGTGTGGAACTAGTTGTGGATGATCCACAACTGCAAGCAACTTACCAAAACATGTTCGATCGCTGCTCTCAATGATGACGTCGCCAACGAGAAAGGATTTTTATTAAGCAGCGGTGGGGAGATGGCTGCCTCTTGTCAGCAAGCTAGGTAACTTCACCGCTTCATCAATTCTTTAAATAGCTCCTAAACCTTCATTATCTCTTTAAATATCTCTGAAAAGATTTAACGGTTGAGAACCTCTCACGGATAAAGTCAGATGACTTACTCTGGCTTCTTTCCAAGTTCTTGACTTTTTTCCATTAATCTTACTTAAGGAAGAGCGTATTCGCTACTCACCTTTAACTTTTGGAAGAGGGGTTTAAGAAGTGGCTTTGAGTAGATTGTTGACGGTTGGAACAACCTAAAAAACTTGTTTCAGGA
This sequence comes from Allocoleopsis sp., assembly GCA_036703375.1. Classification (GTDB taxonomy): domain Bacteria; phylum Cyanobacteriota; class Cyanobacteriia; order Cyanobacteriales; family Coleofasciculaceae; genus DATNPC01. Next base: position 3,862 of record DATNPC010000247.1, on the reverse strand, counting down.
CGCACGAATGCTTCCTTTAAGGAGAGAAAATATGCAGCGGTTGAGGATTGGATTTTTGTCAGTACACGATTGTCTGGACAGAAATGCTTGGTCAGGTACTCTGTATTACATGCAGAAATCCTTAAAGGAAAGAGATATCCAAGTTATTTATTTGGGAGAACAGAAAAAACCTAGCATATGGCAGAAAGTATTGAATCGGTTGCCCAAAAATAACACTTCTCTCAAATTAGGCTCTCCTCACTACATTGCTGAGTGGAAAAGATTCGCTGCAAAGATAGAAGACAAATTATCTCAAACTCCCTGTGATGTTATTTTTGCTCCTGTCGCTTCAGCCGAGCTAATGTTCTTAGAGACTAGTATTCCAATTGTCTACCTATCTGATGCCACATTGAAGCTGTATCAGGAACATTATCAACTGAATTTAGATCGGCAAGAAGCTGAATGGGCATCCAAACAAGAATTCACTGCCATTTCCAAAGCGACTAAGCTAGTATACTCTTCAAGATGGGCGGGCAATTCAGCAATTTATGACTACCAAGCTCCAGCTAACAATGTTGAAATTATTCCTTTTGGAGCTAACTTAGATGAGCCTCCTTCTCAGGTAAAAGCTTTGTCTAAACAGCAGACATCGGTGTGTCGTCTGTTGTTTGTTGGCAAAGATTGGGAGAGAAAAGGTGGAACATTTGCTTTTCAAACTCTCCTTTCTTTATGTGAACGAGGAATTGATGCGGAACTTGTGGTTGTGGGGTGTGTACCACCCGCTGAAATTAAGCATGAAAAGCTGAAAGTGATTCCCTACTTGAACAAAAATATTCCTGACGAGCGCAAGCAGCTTGACGAGCTATTCTTGAAATCGCATTTCTTTATTCTCCCGACCCGAGCAGATTGTTCTCCCATTGTCTTCTGTGAAGCGAATGCATTCGGTCTTCCTGTGATTACAACTGATGTCTGCGGTATCTCTTCACTCATTACCAACGGAAAAAATGGGTATATGCTACCGCTTTCGGCTTCTGGCGATGACTACGCTAACGCGATCGCAGAAATTTTTTCCGATCCGATTCGCTATGAGAACCTAGTACGCTCCTCTAGAGAGGAATATGAGACGCAGCTGAACTGGGACAACTGGGCACAAAAGCTCCATTATGTCTTCATTGAGGTGCTCGATCGCAATGTACGCGATCGCGTGGCTTTCCTAGAAAGTGCTTACAAAAAAGCTGGGCCGAAGTCAGTAGTTTCCCAATAGCAACGTCAACTCTCCCTAGAAGCGACGTAAGCCGTTAGTGGACTAATAGAATGGCGAGAGCGCACTCATTTACTAATCTTCGGTAAATGGGTGCGATTAATTTATACACTGGTAGACCTTGTGTGGAGTAGCTTAGCTTTGCCTTTTTAATATCTGTAGCCACATCCCTTGCAGCTTATAGTATTAATGATCTATTTTCCGAGCAAAAGCTGAAACGCCTTACCTTGCGAGAGGGATCGCACCGACATTCTGCTACCCAAATAGTAGGGAGCTACCAGGATAGATGCAGAACCTAGACAAAATTTTGGATATCTTAAGCCATTTCCATACCGAACGACCAACTCTTCAATTGTTCATTCCACTGTTCGTTATTTTTAGTTCTAGCTTACTTTTAACCGATCGCTTCACTAAATCTAAAGTTCACAATTTTACGACTGTAGTTTTAAAATTCATTAAATATTTTATTTTCCAACTTTCTTTCCTCCTCATCTTTAATTATTTTTGCTTAGTCTATCTCTATACCTTTAGTAATAACTATATCGATCATGCAGAACCTAATATCTCTGCTGTATCGTGGCTCTTTCAAAGGGGACATTCTCTTTATCCAAACTTAGACTATCCAGAACGCTATATTAACAACTATGGACCTATTGTTTACATCATTAACGGATTTCTCCTTAACCTATTCCAACCGAGTATTCTAACCTCAAAGTTGTGTGGTGCAATATCTGTAGTGATTACCCTGCTGTCACTCTCTTGTGTCTTGACCAAGATATCCGGTTTTCGGATAGCAATTATTGGATCTGCCTACATCACTCTAGTCTTTCTTTCTTTAAACACGTTTCACTCTTTGCCAGCAGCTAGCTTTTGGACTAGACCCGACCCGTTACTTCTCATGTGCGTAAGCATAGCATTGCTTGCTGCGATCGCAACTCCTCCTCTAATTGCTACCCTAATATTTGCGTTATCCATAGGTATTAGTTTAAACCTCAAAATATTTGCTATTTTGTATTTTCTTCCCATTTATATAAGTTTTTATCAGCAAGCTGGTTTATCCTATACCTTACTATCCCTATTCCTCTCTTTCGGAGTTGCAGTTACACCATTCATTGGTTTTTCCAATATTTCATTTGAAAATTACATTACATGGTTGCATCAAGTTAGTCACCAGGGATTAGAGTTACGACAATTCAAAAGAAATATAGCGTGGGTAATTACAGTATCTATTCCAGCTATCTTTACTCTAACTTACCTCTTTTTTACCAATCGACGTAGCTTGAATCAATGGCTAAATGACCACAAAATCTATTTTGCTATCCTGAGTTTTAGTATCAGTGGAGTGGTCGTTATTGGCTCTAAACCTGGTGCACAAGAAAATAATCTACTGCCGTTAATCCCTGCGTTAACTTATTTTTTTACAATTCTCCTAATTCAGGCAAAGAAAATAAGAGAGACAACTGCTAATTTAGAACTAAAAACTCATAAATACCTCTCTCTCGCATTAGTCAGTACAATTCTAGCTTGGTTGGTTTCTGCGCTCTTGATTGCTATTCCAAATGAAGCAAATCTAATCATCCAATTAATGAAGTATCCCAATGCCATTCAGGATATTGAACAGGTAATAAGCCTTTATCCCAATACAGTGATTGGTATGGGATATGGGAAAACATATGAGCTGTCATTTTATCGACCGTTCTTAGTATTTCAGAGAAATTCTTACTTGCTAGATGCTGCTTCTATGATGGAAATGCAGCAATCAGGAGTTAATCCTATCCCTTCAGGAACACTAGCCGCTTTAAAAGCGTGCCAAACCGAAATTTGGTTAATCCCTAAGGGAGAACAACCCTTTCAACTAGCTAGCTACTATCCTCCGAATAAACCCTTATTTAGCGATCGCTTCCGCACAGTGTTTTTAGAAAACTATGAGCCGATCGGGCAAACGAGGTACTATGACTTGTGGGCTTGCAAAGCCTAGTTAGCGAAAGAACAAGTATCTTGCTCCAATCGCCAACAGAAAGATACCATAAAGTTTTTTCATCGTTTCGCTGCTGATATAGGGTTGGTTGGCAAACAGCGCTCCAAAGAGATTCCCGACAATCAGACCAATCGCAATGATTAAAGCATGTTTGATATTGAGGTTGCCGTTGCGATAGTAGACAACAGCCGCCAAAATCCCAATCGGCAAAATCTGAGCTGCAACAGATGTACCAGTGGCAAACTTCTGATCCATACCTAATAGCAGCACCATGGCTGGAACCATAATGGCACCTCCGCCGATACCGAACATACCGCCAGCGACGCCAGCAGCTAAGCCAATCACTAAAAGCTGGATGAGTAAAGGAGACATAGGGTAGATGCGTGAGTTTTCAAACAGTGACTAGTGAACAGCAAACACTGGTATTGAGTTGCCAGTCTTCCGCTCTCTGGTTCGCTTCTTTTTAGAGTGGGATAGCCTTTGGCAAGATCGACTTGGGTAGCTTGACACTCCCCTGCCTAAAGGCGAGGGGATTCTTGGTTCACAGACTCGCCGTTAAACGACAGGATTGCTCCAACCGCCCAAGAAGGCAAATCTCCCCAAGCGTAGGTTCCCGTGTGCCCCACGGTACTTAGCGCTAATTT
>DATNPC010000246.1:0-7705 GCA_036703375.1 Allocoleopsis sp. | reverse complement strand
CAATTTGGCGATCGCCCAAGGAACACCAGCAAAGCCCATCACCGTGGTCGCTTTTCTTCCAGGCACTCAAGAGCTGTGCCAAGCAAGGCGGCAACCCCATTCTCTTTGAGTTTCCTAGTTTTGATACAAGTAACGAGCTGGTTGTCGAGCAGCCATCATCCTTAGACGGAATACCAGAGGCGGACTTACCGTCCCTATCCAACCTCTTCTCCCTTGACCCAAACGAGTCTGATGCACGTCTAGATGACCCCAACCAAACAGACACACGGGTTGGGGTTGAAGGCTTTTTAGATGAACTCAACCTAGACGAGAATTCAACAGGTTCTGAACTCGTAGACCTGCTCGATGCCTTCCCATTGGAGGACTTAGCCAGTCTCAGTGACGTTGAGCAACCCCTCAATGAACGTCCCTCAGCCGACGCTTTGACGAATCCTGAGAACGTCGAGACAGTCCTGGATTCAGACGATTGGGAAGCAGATGTCGGTCTAGAGTGCGATCGCGTTCAGGAATGGTTCGATTGGACAAGCCAAGACGATGTCGTTGCTCATCCCCTCACTCCAATTCAGGAGCAAGAATCTGCTGTTGATGAGCCACCAACCCTTGAACCTCCCCCAGTCTCCCAGTCCCCCAGTCTCCCAGTCCCCCCGTCCCCCAGTCCCTCAGTCCCCCAGCCCCCGCAAGAACAACCGAGCAAGGCACTGGAGCAAGTTCAGATTCCAGTTCCTCTAGAAAAGCTCGATCGCTCGGCACAATACCTAGTAGAGACTCTACTCGCACTCCGCAGCACGCAAGGATTTTATCGAGAGCTGCAAAACCAGATCGCGCAGCTTGTCACTCTCGCGCAGGAAAGTGCTCAAGCTATTACCCATCTTCGTCAGCTCCAAGATGATTATGTCCTTTTAGATCAACTGAGCAATAGCACCCAGACTACTTCACAAGGACCGACCCTGGAACGCTATCGCCAGGGATATACCATCATCAATCGCTTGCTAGAAACCAGTCTGCGCTTGTCGGAAATTGGGGCGGAGACGGGAAAAACATCACAGCAAGTCGCTGAGTACTTAGGAAATGTCGATCGCAATGTTGTCAAGCTGCAAAACACCATTGAGGATAGTCGGCTGGTTCCGTTCAAAAATTTGGGCTTGCGAGCCAAAACGATTCTTCGCGATCTCACAACTCGCTACAGCAAACCTGCCCAACTCGTGATTCAAGGGGAACAAACAGAACTGGATGTCAGTACAGCCCGAACCTTAGAACCCGTCTTACTCCACTTGATTCGCAATGCCTACGACCACGGATTAGAATCCCCAGCTGAGCGATTTGCCCAAGGGAAACCCGAGCGAGGTACCCTGACCCTATCTCTCCAGAGGCAGGGGAATCTTTTCCAGTTTGAGCTGAAAGATGATGGTCAAGGAATTGATGCCAATGCTGTTCAAGCTAGAGCCGAAGCATTGGGATTACCGTTGAGAAGCACCCAAACGCCTGCCGAACTCCTCGCCGTAATTTGCCAACCTGGTTTCAGTTCTCGGAGTCAAGTAAACGAGATTTCAGGCCGGGGAGTTGGCATGGATGCGATCGCGTCTCAAGTCGCTCGATTAGGAGGACGCCTGACGCTCCATACCGTTCGAGGTTCTGGCACAACGTTTCTCATCAAATTTCCCGTACCGCGCCTGTTGGTTTCCTGTGTCCTACTTCGCTCAGGAGATTTGACCTTTGCTCTTCCGGTCGATGACATTAAGACCATCAATCTCTTGAGCAACATGCCGGTGTCGCCCGTCAAAGAGCCTAACGCTGCCTTCTCATACACGATTGATGATGAAACTGGATCGCGTCCTGCTTTAGATTTGCTCAAGTACTGGCAAAGCGATCGCGTCGAGCGCCCATTCGCCGATACAGCCGTTTGCCTCTATGTTTATGGGGAGGAAGCCCAGCAAGATGTTTGGTTACTGGCTGACGAACTATTAGAACACTCCGAAATCCCGATCGATCCCCTGCCCAAGCCAATGGTTGCCCCTGATGGGTTAATTGGTGTGAGCTTACAGGTCAATGGAGGTTTGCTTCCAGTTTTAGAAGCTCGCACCTTGGCAAAACGACTGTTAACGTCTTCCATTTCAGTTGTAGAAAATGCGATCGTACCATCATTACCACCTGAGAGTGAGCCAGCAACTCATCTAGATCCATCCATCCTGATTGTGGATGATGCGGCTTTAATTCGGCGACGGCTGGAGGCGACGCTAAATGCTTATGGTTATTCTACTCATACCTGTGCCGACGGATTAGAAGCATGGAATTGGTTGCAAGCTCATCCCCATCCCACTCTGGTAATTACAGATATTGAAATGCCGAATATGGACGGCTTTACCTTAATCGACCGATGCCGAAAAGCGAGCTTCACAGTTCCCATTCTGGTGATTTCCTCACGCTTATCGGAGGAGTGGTTTGATGAGGCAAGACGCTTAGGCGCAACTGATTATTTAACTAAAGGATTTGCTAGTAGCGATTTAATTGAAAAAGTTAAAATGCTGAGCAAAGCTAAGTAGTCGCTCATGAACCGCGTACACCAGAACGCATGAAAATTCTTATACCTTCTACCTTCTGCCTTCTGCCTTCTGCCTTATTTTCTAGATAGGTAGGCATTAATGGGTTTACGCCGTTGTTTTTATCGCGGAGAGTTAAGCTTTTCTCGATCTTTGCTAGAGAATGTGAGATAAGCAACGAAACCAACGATCATAAGCCCTAAGACAAGGCTTATCCGTCCTGTACCAAAGCCCGCTCCGCCAAGATCTCGTTCTCTACCTATCCAATCTGCGAATGAAGCGCCCAGTGGCCTAGTCAGGATATATGCGAGCCAAAAAGCTCCGACCTCGTTGAGTCCTGAGCGCCAGTAGGCTATGGCGGGTAAAGCAAACAGCGCAGCAAACAGCAGACCCGACGTGAAGTAACCCAAACCCATAGTTGATGCGGTCATGTCACCTGCGGCTGTGCCAAGCGCGAACGTAGCTATGACCGTTGCCCAGTAAAATAACTCGCGCCGAAACGTGTAGATGCGATCGATAGACAAAGTCTTCTCGCTCATATACCAAACTGCAAAAATAATGCTAAGCACTACAGAAAATCCGACAGTTGATAGAAGATACGAAATACCCAATCCGACATGGATTGCATCAGCAGCCATCGTGCCGAATATAGCGACCATAGTAATGGCTAACCAATAGACCCACGGAATATATTTACGTACTGAAAACTGCACTAGTAACGCAGCAATAAATCCACTTGCTCCAAGAGCCACTGCCAAAATCGGGTTCATCTGATGAGCCAGGTAATCTGAAGTCGTTTCGCCCATTCCCGTTGTTAGCAACTTTATAATCCAGAACAGGATTGTAACTTCTGGCAGCTTCTTGACAAGACCGATTTCATACTGTGCAAATCGATCTGGATTGCGTCGTTTGGGTTTCATATCTAAATGAATTCAAGTGGCAGCTTTCCTTATAATATGGCGCTTCTTAATGAGCGTGTCGAATACTTTGTATTTAAATGGATAAAGCTTTAAAAAGTTTCTATGAAGTATTTGGAGTTCTATCGCGTTTTTTCGAGTAATAAATTAACTACGTTGTTAACAAACGATCGACGTCATTCCTGTTAAGCGATCGGCTCACATCTTCAGCCTGTTGATTCATCTACCTGTCGTCTTTTTCCCAAACTGACGACACTAGAGATAGAGCAACGATTGGGGCGGTGACAGCTCTAAGAATGCGGCGTCCTAGGGAAACTGGATGAAATCCTGCTGCTGTAGCCTGTTCTACCTCTGCGGGAGTCCAACCCCCTTCGGGCCCAGTTGCGATCGCGATCGATGGGGGTTGAAGAGGGGAAGGTTGACTCGCTTCAACTTGTAATTTCTGGTCTTGCAAGCAACTCAAGAGATTGGGCGCATCGCTCCGCGCTACACAAATGTAGCGATGGGCGCTTGACATCCCAATTTGTTGCAGACTGGTCACGAAGTCAACAGGGTCGAGAATTGTCGGTACCACTTGACGCTCTGATTGCTCTGCGGCTTCCTGACTCAAGCGCCGCCAGCGTTCAACTTTCTGGGAACTGGGATTGAGCAACGTGCGATCGCTTTTTAAGGGTACGATGCCAGCGACACCTAACTCTGTTGCCTGATACACCACATCATCAAATCCACTTCCCTTAGGCATTGCTGCCATTAACGTTACGGTTACTGGCAATTCGGTCTGAACGTAGAGGGATTCGATGATTTTAGCTTGGCTCAGATTGGCCTCTAACTCGCTCACGCACCAGCTACCTTGTCCGTCCATAGCAATAAAGCGATCGCCTTTGCCCAGACGCAACACTCGACTCAAGTAATGCTGTTGCGCCTCCGTCAGAAAAATTTGCTGGTCTTGTCGTTGTGATGATGCAATCACCAACCTTTGTAATTGAGCCAATCCAGTCTCCCAGTTAGTAGTCGTTATCTAGTTCACACTGTTCGGTGAAACAATTTTCCTGCAAGTTCAACATACCCCTGAAAAGTCGCTCAGTGCAGCGTGACAGAAATGACTATCCAGTTGAAAAAGCTTACTATACAAGCTTTCCGACCCTCTACATAACAGCCTCCTGCCTTCTTGCACTAAGGGAGTTGTGAAGCCCACAACAAGGCTCGGGTTGCCATGACAATACCATAACCAGAGTTTTCGTCAACGCCTGAAGCCTCAATGTCTAAAGCTGTTTTAGTGAGGATGGAGCGTATTTGTCTTGGGGTCAAAGATGGCCTGAACGACTTTAACAACGCTGCCACTCCTGCCGCATGAGGAGCTGCTGCTGAGGTGCCAAAAAATGGATTAAGTCCTGAATTAGAGTCTAAGGTCGTCTTGACCCCGTCCGATGCTGCAATGTCAGGTTTTTGGCGTACAGTTCCTCCTGTACTAAGAAAGTTTCCTGGAGTGATGGGCGTGCCATCAGGCTTGTAAAAAATGCGACGCGGACCGTCAGAACTGAACTTCTCTACAGAACTTGGGGAACCTATCGTGAACAGGTTGCTGCGATTCTGAGCACTCACAGCTGCCACAGCAAAAGCATTCGCAGCGGCAGCATGTCCAAAAATCGCTCCATTCGTGTTAACCGACAACACGGGTTCTGTTGGTGAACTGGTATTTGTCGCTAAGTGCAAAAAACGGGATTCACCTTTGTACAAAACAATCACTATCCGACTGTTAGCTGCTTTCGGATTAACAATTTCATAAGGGTCTTGGTTGCCGTCTTGAATGCTGGTAGAAGCACCAATCACCCGCGTTCCATTAGCATTCAACACATAAAGGTCGTAGTCATTAGCAGATTTTCCCTGTGGATCTGACCACTGCAAGGTAATGATGTCACTCTTTTTTTTCAAAACATTATAGGGAGTGCTACCAAAACTGTGAACCTTGCCCGGTAGTCCCAACGGTGCTTGGCCACCGTCTACAAAATCTCCCTCCCAAATGCTCGATGTACCATCGCTCTTATTTCCATCATTACCAGCTGACGAGAAATACAGAGCACCGCTTGCCGTTACTTCATTAACGGCTTGGGCAACAATACCATCCTGAAACACTGGCTCTGAAAAGTAGACAATATCATCCACGATAATGTCACAACCAGCTTGGCGAAGAGCACGGATATTGTTGGCAAAATCAGCCTCGCCATTGAATGCAGTTGCAAAATAGAGCTTGGCACCAGGAGCCAAGTCGTGAATAATCTGCAACATGGCTCGCCCTTCATCAATGCCATCATATTTGAGGTCACCACTACCCACTAAAGTGACACCGTCTGCGGGTAAGTCTCCGTTAGCGATATCAGTAGCTGCACTGCCAAGATAGTCGTAGCTGTCTGAGATTACGCCTACCTTCACACCTGTACCATTCACTCGGTAAGTAGCACGAGCAAGAGCAGCCCCCTGAGCAATATCCCCTTCCGATCGCACGCTACCACGCCAAACCCTAGGCTTGATATAAGGTTTGATTGATTTGATTTCTGGCAGTTGGGCTAAAGACTCAACTTGCTCAAGTGGAATTAGGACTTGAACCCTGTTGTAATTTGCCGAGGTGTGAAGAATTTGGGCTCCATACGCCTGAATTTTTTGCTGTAGCTCTGCTGTTACTGGAGCATTTGTCTGTATATTAATCCGTGCTTTGCCATCATTAGTGAGTTTAACGAACGTGTCGAGGTCAGGAACGCGCTTGAACAGATTATCCCTACGCCGATATCGAATGGTGTACAGAATAGCCGAATTGATTTTTTGTTGTGCTGGCGTGCGAGATTGCTTTTCTTGCACCAACGCTTGAATTTGTTCTAGAGCACTGGGCGCAATTGGCATGGAACTAGGATTTTGAGCGGTGGCTTTTGCCGTAGCGATGCCGACAATCAGCAAGCAGCTACTGATTCCTAGGGCAATGCTGCCTTTTAGAGTTCTGGTAAATCTAAAAAGTGAGCGGAAATGGTAGTTCATTTATACTTGTATAGCAATTAACGCCCCGACAGATCCACTACGTCAAAGCCATGACCTGTGTAGCTTGGCGAGTTAACTGACTCGTCGATAACACGAACAGCCCTATAGCAACAGTCAATGGTTATAACGTAACAGTAGTATTTATCTCCTAGAGCTTTAGCACTTATGCAACAAGTCTGACGAGCAGTGGCGTACATCTAACTTCTGCCCTCTGCCCTCTGCTCTCTGCCTTAAAACCATCAACCCTTTCTCGATCCAAAGGCAAACTCCTATAATTCGCCAGTATAGGGAATTTCAATCCAGAACTCTGTTCCTCGTCCGGATGCAGATAAGCATTTCAACGTTCCACCATGCTTCTCAACGATAATTTGATAGCTAATTGATAGTCCCAAGCCGGTTCCCTTGCCAACGGGCTTCGTTGTAAAAAATGGATCGAATATCTGCCCAAGAATTGCTTTGGGTATGCCTAAACCATTGTCAGAAATACGAATAACGATTGAGCTTTGTTGGCCTTTGGTCATCTGTTTTAAAACTTCTGTTCGGATAGCGATTGCGTTGGGATGCTGCTCGACTTCGGCTGGAGTACGTTCCCGATTGGCTTGCTCTAAAGCATCAATAGCATTGCTTAAAATATTCATGAAAACCTGATTGAGTAGTCCAGGGTAACACTCAACACTAGGTAGGTTGCCATACTCTTTAACTATTTTGATAGCCGATCGATCGCCTCTGGCTCGCAGTCGGTGTTGCAGGATTGATAGAGTATCATCGATCGCTTTATGGATATCGGCCGGTTCTTTCTGGCCTCGATCTTTACGAGAGAAGTTTTGTAGCGATCGCACCAGTTGATGGATGCGGTTAGTGCCTACCTGTATCGAGGAGACTACCTTCGGCAGATCTTCAACCAGAAAGTTAACGTCGATTGCGTCACTTTGATGCTGGATCTGCCGATCGGGGTGAGGATAGCGCTGTTGATAGAGGCTGAGCAATCCCAGCAAATCTTGGATATAGCGTTGGATATGGGGAAGATTACCGTGAATAAAGGTGATCGGATTATTAATCTCATGAGCGATGCCAGCAATTAATTGACCCAAACCAGACATCTTCTCGCTCTGAATCAATTTGCTTTGAGTCTGCCGCAACTCACATAGCGTGCGACTCAGATAGTGATTGCTACGCTGTAAAGCTTTGACAGCACTTGTCAGCTTGCTCGATGTTTGCTCGACG
>DATNPC010000245.1:0-9774 GCA_036703375.1 Allocoleopsis sp. | reverse complement strand
TTTGCGATCGGTAATGTCACTCACGCGCACGAGATTTATCGTCTGTCCCGCTACCTGAATGGGTTTAGCGGCGAGGTTGCCCCAAAACAGCTTACCCGTTTTAGTGACATATTCCAGCTCTCGGCTCCAAATGCCTTTGCGCTCGATCTCGTCCCCAATTGAACTCAAGTCTTCGGGGTTGAACTGTTCTTTTTGCAGTGCTTGTCCTTCAATGTTGAGCAATTCATCTTTAGTGTTGACTTCAAACAATTGCACGGCACGCTGATTGCAATCTGTAATTAAACCTGTTTCAGGATTGGCAAGAAAAAGCGCATCAGCGGATTCATTGAAGATAGAGGCTAATAAATCCTTACTGCGAATAATTTCTGCCTCTATCTGCTTGCGTTCTGTAATATCCAGTGCTGTTCCAAAGAGTTTAATAACTTGCCCTTGCTCGTTAACGACGGCTTTCCCTCTGGCTTCAATGTACCGAATTCGGCGATCGGGACGCAAAATCCGGAAGTCAGCTTTGTAGGATGTGCCTGATTTCAGCGCACGAGCGACGGTTTTGCGCCACAAAACTCGGTCTTCTGGCAGTATCTGCTGGATATGTTCCTCTAAGGTAGGTTCTGGTTGAGTTGGATTGAGACCAAAAATGCGGAACATTTCCTCTGACCAGATAATTTTTTGGGTCAGAAGATCGAATTCCCAGTTACCGACGTGGGCAACTCTCTGAGCCTCTGCTAGTCTGGCTTCGGAAGCGCGGAGTTTTTCCTCCGCCATCTTGCGCGGTGTGATATCGCTGGTCGAACCCACCATCCGTATAGGTTTCCCCGTTTCATCCCATTGGGCTTGCCCTCGTGACAGAACCCATTTATAGTTGCCGTCCCTGCATCGTAGGCGATGCTCTATCGCGTAGTACGGGGTTTTCCGCTCCAGGTAATTCTGGTTCGCCCTCATCACTCGTTCGGCATCATCGGGATGGATATGATTTACCCATTCATCGTTGCTAGTTCCCATTTCATGCTCTTCATACCCCAAAATTTCCATGAATCGAGCCGAGCGGAAGGTTTGATTCGTGTTGATGTTCCAATCCCAGACACCATCGTTATTGCCGTTGAGGGCTAATTGCCAGCGTTCCTCACTCTGTCTTAATTGCTCTTCAACCCGCTTGCGCCCAATCAGGGAAGCGACTTGAGTGGCAATCGCCTGAATCACTTCTAGGAGATGAGGTTGTAAGGGAGTTGCTTCTCGCTTAAAGAAGACTAAAATTGCCAAGACTTGGTCATTAACCAGAATTGGAATGCCAAAACCGGCTTTAAATCCTACTGCTGTCGCAATTTCATGACGCCCAAACAGTTGAGATGGCTCTTGGGAAAAGTCTTCGAGCCATTCCGGTTGCTGGGATGACCAAATCCGTCCTGGTAATCCTGCACCAGGGGCAAAGGTAACAGAACAACTTTCACATCTGAATTCTTCTAAAACTGGGTCAGGCAATTGGGGATGGGGGATTTGGGATTTTAGAGTGTTTTTTGTACACTCGTATCTTGCCTGTGAATCTTGGTTTACTCCTGTGACTCCTGCCTTACCCCCCCAGCCCCCCTTGTTAAGGGGGGAGTTCATTTGATTCTGGTTCCCCCCTTGGTTAAGGGGGGAGTTCATTTGATGCTTGTTACCCCCTTGGTTCAGAGGGGGGCTCGTCTGGTTCTTGTTCCCCCCTTGATAAGGGGGGTTAGGGGGGTGGTGCAAGATTTGAGTACAGGTACTTTGAGCGTATTCCAGATGCGTCCCATCCTGACTAGGAATCCAAGCTTCTCCAAAATCCCAATGAATGAAATTGCAGCAGGAGTCTAACATTAGAGATAAGGCTGAGTCGAAGTTCTCGGCTCCTGCGATCGCTTGAGTTGTGGAAAGGAGAAAACGGATTTCTTCTTCAGCTCGCTGACGCTCTAGTTCGGCTCCAGCTCTGGCAGCAAAAATTCTCAAAATCAACGCTTTGTCTGGGTCATTTTCTAGTCGTGAGGTGTGCATCACCGCCAAATGACCTAGGATATCGCCTACTGTACTGATTAACGGTATGCCTAAGAATCCTTCGATGCCAAACTCAACTAAACATTTGTCATCGGGAAAGTCTGCTTGCACGCCTTCGGGATAGTGGACGCTTGCTCCCAGGAAGACGGGTTCGCAGGGTGTGCCAGCCAGTTCGTACTCGAAATTTTCGCCAAAGTCTTCGCCCGTCCAGAACGCTAGGGTGCGAACCTTGGTGGTTGACCCCTTGATGCGTTGAGTGAGGAAGGCATAACGAACCTGTAGCACCTGCGCCAAGTAACGGGTACAACAGCGAAAGAATTCTTCGCCTGTGGTTGCGGCAGTTCCCTCAACAATTAATCGCAACGCTTCTTCCCGTCGCTGGCGCTCGGTAATGTCAGTCTGAACGCCAATAAAGTGAGTCAATCGTCCGCCAGCATCTCGGACAGGGCTAAGGCAAAATTCATTCCAAAACAGCGTGCCATCTTTGCGATAGTTCCGCAAAATAACTTGAGTTTCTATCCCTTCCTTCATCGCACGGCGTAGTTCATCCAATGCGGGTTGGTTGGTATCGACTCCCTGCAAGAAACGGCAGTTTTTGCCAATGACTTCGTCCGGCTTGTAGCCGGTAATGCGCTCAAATCCTGAATTGGCGTAAATGACTGGGTTATTGGGCTGATGGGGGTCGCTAATAATAATACCGTTGCTGGATGCCGCGATCGCTCTTTCTAAAAGCCGCAATTGTTCTTCAGTTTGCCGCCGCACTTCTATCTCTTCAGATAGGCGTCTGTTTTTGGACTGAAGTTGCTGGGTTAAAGAACGCAGGCGGAGGTGTGTCTTGACACGGGCTAAAACCTCTTCGAGTTGAATCGGCTTGCTGATGTAATCGACCGCCCCCAGTGTCAATCCTTTTACTTTATACGTTGGCTCGGACGAATCCACGACCGCCGTCATGAAAATCACCGGGATATCCCTCGTCTTCTCCCAATCTTTGAGGCGGCGACAGGTTTCAAACCCATCCATCTCCGGCATCATCACATCCAACAAAATCAAATCGGGGGACGCTCTCTCCAGAAGTTTCAGAGCTTGGATACCACTTTTCGCTGCTCGTACCCTAAACCCAGCCTCTATTAAAAAATCTGAAACTAGTTTCAGATTTGCACTAGTATCGTCTACTACCAGGATTTGCTCTCGTGGAGAGCTATCTCTAACATCTAAATCTGAATCTGAAAAATCTGATTGGAACTCTTGATTTAGCTTAGGTTCTTGATATAATGACATTGAATTTTTTGTCAATAATAAAGACTTGCTGTTCTATTTTGATTGCTGCGATCGCTGGCGTTCAACTAGATTGGCAATTTCTTCATAATCAAATTCTTTCGCCAGTTCCAATATCCTAGTAGCAAAGGGAATATAGTCAGGGTTAAGTTGCTTCAGTTGGTTCGCTGTCTGCTCAACCTCTTCAACATCAGCACTAATCGCCGCTTCATACAACGCTTGCAATTCCTCACTTGAGGGTATCACCATTTCTGCTAGGCAGTGCTGAGGATAACTCCCTAACTTATTATTCCCACTGTCTCGAAATAGAGTTTCATGTCTGTTGCCGTAAATCCATGACAAATTTAAATAATTCTTAATTTTATTGAGCAAATCTTCAACTTGGATGGGCTTTGGCAAAAAATCTTGGCAACCCGATTCTCGGCTATTTTGTTGATAGGCAGCAAACACGCTAGCAGAGATAGCAATGACAATTGTGTGTTGAAACTCTGGTAATTGGCGAAGCCGTCGCGTCATCTCAAAGCCATCCATCACGGGCATGATTAAGTCAGCAAGAATCAAATCGGGTTGAAACTCAATGGCTTTTTCTAAACCTTCTTGTCCGGTCGCCGCTTCTAACAGTTCAAACCCAATTGGTTCTAGCATCTGAACGATGGGGGCGCGGTTCTCCCAGCGATCGTCAACAATCAGGATTTTGCGTCTAGAACCAGAGTAGCCAATAATGCGATCGCTTGATGTTATGCTCCTTGGCGGCGGTGAGATTAAGACATCTGACAACGTCAAGTCAAACCAGAATACGCTGCCCACTCCAGGAGTACTCTCAACACAGATATGACTTCCCATCATCTCAACCAGTTTCTGACTAATAGTTAGTCCCAGTCCAGTGCCTTCAGCGCGGCGCAAACTATCTCCGACTTGCTCGAAGGGTAAGAAGATTTTCTCCAATTGCTCGGGATTGATGCCAATACCAGTATCTTCAATTTGGAAGCGGATTTGGGTGTTGGGTGTTGGGTGTTGGGTGTTGGTTATTTGTCTTTGATTACCGATTCCCCATGACCTATTCCCTATTCCCTCTATCTTGAACGTAACGCTGCCCGTTTCGGTAAATTTGACAGCATTGGACAGCAGGTTCATTAAGACTTGGCGCAGTCGCTTTTCGTCGGCATGAATGATTGTCGGCAGTTCGTTGAGGGGAAGGTAGATGAAGTTAATTTCTTTTTGCTGGGCTTTAAGATTAAAGATTTCTGATATACCGGCCAGGAAGGAGGGAAAATAAATATCTTCTGGGAAGAGTTCGAGTTTGTCGGCTTCGATTTTAGACAGGTCTAAAATATCGTTAATCAGCGTGAGGAGGTGCGTACTGCATTGGTAAATAATGTCAGCGCCCTCTTTTTGATTAGGGGTGCAGTTTTTGTCCAGTTGGAGAACTTGCGCGTAGCCCATAATCCCGTTGAGCGGGGTGCGGAGTTCGTGACTCATATTCGCCAGGAACGCGCTTTTGGCGCGGTTGGCAGCATCGGCGGCTTCTACGGCTTTTTGTAAGGCGGCTGACTGCTGTCGAGTTTCTTCGAGTAATTGAGCCTGTTGTAAGGCAACGCCTAACTGAGTCCCAATCTGAACGACTGTATTAATTTCTGATTCGCTCCAATCGCGGGGTTCACTATTGTGATAAGCCGCCAGTAAGCCCCAAAGTTTATTGCGACAGAAGATCGGCACAATCAGGTAGGCTCTAGCTTCAAACCGCTCTAACAGTTGGACATGGCAAGGGCTTAGTCCAGTATTATAGATGTCTGCGCTCGCTAGATAGGTTACTCCTTGTTTGTAGGTTTTGCCTTGAGTTGTTTGTAGATAAGTATCCTGGATCGGTTCGTTGGTAACACCCCAAGATCTTATGCCGCAATTCGAGCTGTCTAAAATTCCTGCCGCAAGGTGAGGTTGATGTTGCTGTTCGATGAGCAATGTTTTCCAGCCATTGGCTACAGATTCGGCGACAAAATTGCCACTCCAATCGGGATTAAATTGATAGATAGCGATTCGATCGCAGTTAATGACTTGCCGCAGTTCCTCCGTTGTCGCACTGAAGATGGCGCTGATATCTAGAGACTGGCGCATCCGTTGCAGTACTTGCGCGATCGCATGTTCGCGTTGTATGCTCTCCCGCAAAGCTGTCTCGGCTCGTTTGCGATCGCTAATGTCTCGCAAGGCTAGAACATAAGCGGATTCTCCCAGCCATTGGGTTGGAGTGGCTTTCATTTCGACTATGCGAATGTCCCCGCTAGAAACGACTACTTCAATCTCAGCCATTTCTCCTACTGGGATTCCCCACTGATAGCCCATGAATTCGTCTAGGGATAGGTTAAATAGCTCGGTGGCGGCGGGGTTGGCAAAACGGACTATCCCCTCCCGATCTAGAATCATAATGCCGTCAGAGGTAGTGGTGACGATCGTATTGAGTTGGGCTTCACTCTGTCTTAGCCGTTCCTCTGCAAGTTTGCGATCGCTAATATTCCGAGTCACCGCAATCACCTCGGTTTCTTGAAAGCGCACCATTCGCGCCTCGAAGTACTGTTCGCCTTCCGGCATGGGTAATGAATACTCCAGACTGACGGGTGAATCCGTTTGCAGGACTTGCCGAACTGTAGCGTAGATTTTCTGTCCCACCGGAGGAGGCAAGATCTCTTGCACTTTCTGGTTTAGGAATCTTGCGGGTGAGGTATATAAATTGTTGTCGTCTTTGGTTTTATAGTCCAGAATCATTCCATCCGCAGCTACGCAAAAGAGAATATCGGGGAACGCGGCAAAAATCGCTTGCATTTCTTGGTTGCTTTGCCATAGTCTTTCTTCTACATGTTTGAGTTCTGTGATGTCGCGGAGGCTGACAACCACGCCCGAGATGGTTTGGTCGGTTTCAAAATACGGAGAGTAAGTAACGCTTAAAAAACGTCGTCCTACCGCTAACTCAAACCAATTTTGATAATGAGCCGTTTCCCCAGTTAAGCCTCGATCGAAAGGCTCTTTAATCAGACGTTCAAATACCTCTGCTCCCAAAATATCGCTGACCGAATGCCCTATAATTTCTTCATACTGTTTGTTATGCCAAGTTAAATAGGTGTGATTGACCAGCTGATAGACATAGTTTCTATTCACCAACGAAACTGCATCGGCTGTTGCGGAAACAATCCGTTCGTACCGTCGTAACGATTCTTCTGCTTGTTTGCGATCGCTAATATCACGAGCAACCCAAACCACGGAATTATCTGGCAATGGTGAAATGCAGGCTGTAAACCAAACCTCTCGCTCGTTAATGCGTAGACTATAGTCGAAATTGACAGTTTGCTGAGTTTCCACTACCTGTTGAATTTGAGCGAACCAAATCTCCTCGGTACCCTCTTGAAAAAATTGATCGACAATCGCGCTAAGTAGGTTAGTGTCACAGCTATATAATCCAAGCGTCTTTGTCGGTATGATTTGTAGAGTTTTTAGCTCATCAATGATTAGTACAAGATCGGGGATCGACTCGAAGATTGTACGAAATAGCTGAGTCGAACTGTAAAGCTTGCCTTCTATCATCTTTCGCTCGGCAATTTCATCCTGTAATTGTTCGTTAGTACGGGCTAATTCCGCTGTCCGTTCGGCAACTTGGGCTTCTAACGCGTGATAGTAGTTAGCTATGAGCTGTTCAGCTTGTTTGCGTTGCGTAATATCAGCAAACACATTAATGCAATAAATAATATTGCCTTGTTCGTCAAAAATAGGTGTAGAACGCGCCTCGAAGGGAATCATCAGCCCATCGCGTTGAAGTTCTAGATCGTCAACGAATACGGTTTCACCCCTTAAGGAACGTATCACGGGTAGTTCTTCAGTCTGGCAGAGCTGATTTTGGCGATAAATTTGATAACGTTCTGCACAATTCTCGGTGACAGCGTCTGGAATCGTGTCTAACCCGAGAAAATGTTGAGCCACCCCGTTAAAATACAAAACTTTGCCTGTCGCCTCATAAATCGATATCCCCACCGGTACGGCGTCTAAAAATTTCCTCAACTGGCTTTCGCGCTGCGCTAGCGCTTGATTTAACGAATTGAGTTCGGCAAAGGATTGTTGTAGATGTGCTGCCATTTGATTAAACGACTCTGCCAGTTCTCCCACTTCATCAGTACGTTCAATATCTATAGGTTTATCCCATTGCCCTTGAGCAATATCTTTAGCAGCAGTATTTAGGCGTAGGATGGGTTTGGTAATCCAACGAGCAGTGAGAATGCCAATTCCTGTAGACCCGATCAATGCCACGATACACAGTAGAAACGTCGTGCGAGTATTGGCATGGATTTGCGTCATGAAGTTGGATTCGGGGACAACCACGAGCGTCAACCAATCCAACCCAGAGTTATCCTGAATGGGTTTTATCTGTAGGAAGTAACGTTTGTTCTTAAAGTCAAAGGTAAAGTTTTTCTTTTGCTCAATCTGATGGAGATTCTTAACATGAGTCAATAGAAAATTCACAGATGCCTGAGTGAGGGAATTCCTACTATTTCGAGCTACCACTCTCCACTCTTGAGGATTCAAGTTTTTCAGATAATTTGAATCTAAATTTTTCTTAAAGGGTGTCTCACCACTAGAACTCGCAATCAGTAACCCCTGGCGATCGATAATGAATACTTGCCCTGTCTTTCCAACTTTCAAACTATCTAGAAAATGAGCAAACTGAGGCAGAAAAAGGGAGGATGCCAAAACTCCCTGAAATTTGCCATCGGAGTCATCAAATGGCAAAAAGTTAACAATCGTTAATATGGGGCGATCGACTCCCTGTGATAAATTAACAACTGGAAGCCAAATCGCTTGACCTGCCTCGTGCGCGGCTTGATACCAGGGACGCCCGTGTGGTGGATCGCGCTGTGGATTGTAGTCATGTCTGACTTTGGTTAGCTTAATTCGCTTGCCTTGACGATCGGCGGCATAGTAGTGAAAGGCATAGCCTGTAGATTTGCCCAAAACTCGGATAACGAAAGAATCACTTGCCAATGATTTTTCGACAGCGAGGAATTCTTTTTGCTCAGTCGCGATCGCAACACTACTTACCGTGCCATAGATTTGTAACTGCTGCGCGAAGTAGCGTTCTAAACCCGAAGCGTTTTTCCAGTCCAAAACCCTTGTACGTATTGCTGCTGCAAGGCTTTGATTAACGTGCTTAGGGACATCTAGGTGATGTTGCAGATTCTGCTCGACGCGCTCGTCCACCTCATCTATTAACTGATACGCCAAATCTTTCACAGAGCTCTGCCCACTTTTGAAGGAAAGATAGCCCACCAATCCCACCGTTCCGACAATTTGCAGGACGAAGGGAACAATCAGGACAGTTCGCAAGGGAACTTGTCCGACAAGTTTGGCAATCAAGCGGTTTGGAGATTGGATCGACACGGGTTGCTCGCTATGCAGTTTTGTCATCTCATTGTCTCTATACCTTAAGAGAGATGACATATTGAAGCAAATATACGTTGTGTAAATCTTGCTCGGGACTTACGCACTCGCTCCCCTGCCCCCTAAATCTAGAGCGCCGCTTCATTAATCGGTATTGACAGGAGAGAGTACTTGTGAGTACCCCAGTAAGGGCGAAGCATTCGCGCAGAAATATTCGGGTGCGAGCGACAAGATAAAACGCGAATGCTGACGCTCGTTCCGACGCTCCTAGCCTACGGCTCGCTACGCTAACGTCGCTAAGCTTCGCTATCGCTACCGCTTCGCTAACGCCCCTACAAAGTGCCAGGAGATGTGGGTAAGGCATAGCCCTTGTAGGGAAGGGGGTTAGGGGGTTAGGTTGTTCGTGAACTTTTCCACATGACGTGAAAAGTCAGTTCTTCCACAGGTCTAATCAATACCGAACGTTGAGAGTACGGAGGCGATTGAGGGCCGCAGCGAGTTCAAAGCGGCGAAATAAGACTAAATCTCCTTCCGGCCAATGAGAGAGTGCGTCTAATCCCTCGGCCTTGATATCGGTCATGACGCGATCGAGAATGTCTGGCAGCAGGCAACGTCCATCAATATAATGTTCCTTCGCATAGACTATTGCAGATGCGATCGATCTTAATTGTCCTGCCTCGACAATCTGCTCGACTGCCGATAAGTCAATTTCCTCAGTCCCAAAAAGAACTTCATCCACATCTCGCACTTTCAGCTTAACCTCTCGCTGTCCGCGACTGGGGTCGATACTCTCCGGTAACGGGATGCGTGGAGTAATCTGCCCGAACTCGTTGCCCCCCTCAGCAATGCGTTCTGTGCGAGTTGCAAATGCGATCGCTTTGGCGTTGTCGGTGACATCATCCGGTTGATAGTTTTCCATGGCAATTACCGTATCTGCCACGTCAAAGTAATCGCCGCTACCTCCCATCACGAGGATGGTTGAAACACTATACTCGGCATACAGTTGTCGTACCTTATCGATAAATGGCGTGATGGGTTCTTTATCTTTGGCAATCAACTGCTGCATTCTGCGAT
>DATNPC010000244.1:0-6024 GCA_036703375.1 Allocoleopsis sp. | reverse complement strand
CTCTATAAAACAGGAATTAAAGTCACAGACACTGAACTTGATGCCATTGCTATTGAGCGAAACTCTTTTCATGGTGAGTGGAACTATATTATCAAACCCCAAATTTCCCCTTAATTGTTCAACTTATTTTTACATAATCCCTAACTGCAATGGTTCAACAACTGCCTGCTGGTACTGACTGATGTCTCGTATCCCAATCCGCAGTCCCGAAATGTTACCCGATAAATCGCAGGCAACGGCAACTTTTAACTGTGCCGCGAATGGCTCACCATCTCTTGGACATAGACTAATTTCCCAATCCTGCACTGGTTCGACTTGGGAAAGTTGGTTCAGGTATAAGCGAAAGGCTTGACGCTCTCTCAGTGGGACAAAAACAACCAATGGCTTACGAATTAGGGAGCTTTCGGGAATATTCAGGAGCTGACGAGCCGAAGCGTTCGCTTCCAGAATTAATCCATTGGCATCGGTGAGCAAATAGGCATCCGGCGCAAATTGAAACAAGTCGTAATAGCGATCGCGTTGTGTTAGTATTTGCCCGCTTTGCTCAAGAAGCTCCTCCTCAATGACGTGTGATGCCTCTAAACTTGTCTGCATCTCCTCGTAGCTCAATTCGAGACTTTCCAGAGAAGTCGCGATCGCTGCAAAGATTTTCGCAATTAGTTCGGTGTTGCCTTGTGGCAAGGTCATAACATATCCATGCAGTGCTGCTATCTGTGCCTGGATGGCTTGAAGGTGTTGAATAAACTGCTCGTCGCTCATAAATTTGTCGGAATACTGCTGCTCGCTAGCTTTCTCCAGTGATGCGATTTTTCAGGATTTCTCTACTTTGAAACAGCAGCACTAAAGACGTCAGCCGATAAAAACTCTTGCTTCCAGTTTAATAAATTGTTGATAACCCAACGACTCTTGTGAGAAGAAAGGTTTAAGGGTCAGGAAAACATAGAAGTCTTTTTACCCTTTCCCTTTACCCCTTAACCTGACTGCTGCAAGCGGTCTAGTAAGAAGCCCTTTCCGTGTCTAAGTCTTTAGATGAGTTTTGTGTAAATAACGCCTGTGTAAGGTAATACAAAAAAAATCAACGGTCTAAAGGTAAAGTATAGTTTTCTCTACCTGCTAAGAGGAGCTAAGTTGAGCTAATTTTGGCTGTCGGATGGGGATGCCAATCCAAAACTCAGTCCCTTGTCCAGGTTGGGAAACACACTTAAAAATGCCGCCGTGTTTTTCCACGACAATCTGATAACTAATCGAAAGCCCCAGCCCCGTCCCCTTGCCGATGGGTTTGGTGGTAAAAAAGGGGTCAAAGATTTGGGATTGTAGCGCTGGATTGATGCCAGGGCCATTGTCGGCAATTCTAATCACCACATGCTCGCTGTAAGGATTTTCGTAGGGCGCGATCGCAGATGAGTCGCTCAAGCCTGGGGACGAGAAGACTGGAGTTCTCCTCGGTTGGCTGGATAGCTCTCCTCGGGGCATGGGTGTCCTCACGGCTCTAATACTCGTGGAGATGGTAATTTGACTTTGACGAGCGAGTATTTCCTCAACGGTACGATTGCTGTTGTACTCTTCTAGAGCATCAATCGCGTTGCTCAGCACGTTCATAAATACCTGATTGAGCTGACTGACATAGCACTCCACCAAGGGTAAGTCCCCATAAACTCTAACCACGTCAATCCCCGGATCGTTGGCTTTGGCTTTCAGGCGATGTTGCAAAATCAACAGCGTACTATCGATGCCCTCGTGAATGTCAACCCGTTTCATCTCTGCTTGATCGAGGCGAGAGAAATTCCTCAGCGACAGCACTAACTTGCGAATGCGATCGGTACCGAGTTGTAAGGAATTGAGGATTTTGGGGAAATCTTCTTTGAGAAATCCTAGGTCGATGTTTTGGCTTTGCTCGACAATTTCGGGTTCGGGATTGGGGTAATGCTTTTGGTAGAGTTCGATCAGAGCCAGCAGGTCATTAGCATATTGAAACGTGTGGGAGAGGTTGCCGTAAATAAAATTAACGGGGTTGTTGATTTCGTGAGCAATTCCAGCCACTAACTGCCCCAAACTGGACATTTTTTCCGTCTGAATCAGTTGCGATTGAGTTTGTTTGAGGTTCTGAAATGCGATCGCTAGTTGTTCGGCTTGCTGCTGCGTCTTGGCAAGTAATTCGGCTTGTTGGAGGGCAACCCCGAGGTGGGCGGCAATCTGGCTGACAAAATCAATGTCGCAGGTATTCCACTGTCGCGGCCCAGTGCATTGATGAATGCAGAACAAGCCCCACAGTAAGGGCTTATCTCCGGCATGAATGCCGCCTTTGAGGATGGGGACAACCAAGTTAGCCCGGACTTGAAAATGCGCCAAAAGGTCGATATGGCAATCGCTCAAACCCGCATCGTAGATATCAGGGACAGCTTGAATCCTGCCGAGATGATATTTGGCGGCATAGCGATCGCCAAAACAGTGGTCGTGGATGTGCGTTCCGCTCGTTTGCGGGAAACCGGGACGAACATCTTCCGAAATCACTTCTCCATCATCGTAACCAGAATCAGGCGCAAAGCGAAAGACGGCCACGCGATCGGCACCGAGTAACCGTCGTACTTCCGTTGTGGCGGTGGTAAAGATTGTTTTGACATCCAAGGATTCTCGGATTTTGGTGACGACACCGAATAAGGCTTGTTGTTGCTTGGCAACCAGTGAGAGTTGTTGCGCTTGGCCTGTCGCCGTGGCAGCAGCAGCGCGGCTTTGTTCGTAGAGTTCCGCTTGCTTAATTGCGATCGCGGCTTGGGACGCTAGCTGTTGCAACAACGAAATTTCCGACTCGTGCCAAACCCGTGGGGCTTGACATTCCTGAGCAATCAGCAGTCCCCACAATTCGTTAGTGACGCCAATCGGAACGATCAAATTGGCTTTGATTTGCAGGCTTCGTAAAAAATCTCGATGGCAAGGCGCGATTTCGGCGACAGATACATCGTTAATCACGCGAATTTGACCTCGCGAGTAGAAAAAACTCGATTCATCGGGAAAGCAGCCAGCCAGTCCCTTGATACCCAAAACCGAATTCCAGTCCCCCTTAATTGCCTCGACAATCACCTCCCCCTGTTCTTGGTCGGAGAATCGATAAATTACGACTCGATCCGTGTCGAGCAGGCTGCGGACTTCTCGCACGATCGTTTCTAGAATGATTTTCAGGTTCAGGGTGCTGCGGATTTGGTTCGTAACGCGCTCCAAGGAATAGCCGCGATCGACCACCTGTTGTAATTTAGCCGTGCGTTCTTCGACTTGGCGTTCCAAATTCGTGTTTAAGGATTGAACCAAAGAGTAGAGTTTATACTGAACGATCGCCATGGCAAAGTGATGACCTAACGCGATCGCGAGTTCCACATCATGAGTCGTCCACTCTGGCGATCGACCCCGCATCAACTCTCGCCACGCTTCAAACGACTGTCTGGGGAGTCGTTGTTTTTCGCTAGGGTCGAAGCGTCCCTCCCACAAGGTTTCTGTATTGATTTCGGCGCGAAAGATGCTGAGATAGCCGAGAAGAGAGGAGCGATAAAACAGCGGTAAAACCAGCATGCCTCGAATCGGCGTCGATTGGAAGGCTAGGGTAAGGACGCGTAATTCGGGAACTTTATAAAGGTCTGTGACAAAGAGGGGTTCATAGGCAGCTTGGGGATAGGGAGGGAGTAGATAAGAGGTAGGATTAGACGCAACCGAGGAGATTGTCTCAATCGGTCGAGTTGAGCGTAATTTATCGGCTGCGATCGCATCAAACAACTCTCCCCTCACCTCCCCTGCTTCTCCACTCCCTCTACCCCTATCTCGCCAGTCTTTGGGCTTCAACCTCGACAAGGCCCAGGTGGAAAAGATGGGATGTTGTTCGATGAAACTCTCGTGTTTCCCGTCGAGAGAGGTGGGTTGAGTCCCACAGACACATAACCTCCCCGTATCACCAGGCTTTTCGGGCGCAATGAACAGTCTGCCACCGCAGCCTTTGAGGGCAATCACCGTGTCTTCCACTGCCGCTTGGAGTTCAATCGTGGGCATGGAATGCAACCGGGTCGATACTCGGTTCGTTGTGGCTTCCACGAACTGCTGCTGCCGAACTTGAGCCAGGAGATTGGACTGAGCGATCGCTACAGCAACTTGCTCGACGATTCCACGCAAAACGTGCGATTCCTGTTGAGAAATCGCACGCGGTTTGGAGTGATGAGACACGAGTAGTCCCCAGAGTCGGCCTGACGATCGCGTTTGACTCGACCCGTTGCGATCGAGGGGCGGTGGTGAGGTGTCATACAGGACAATGGGCAAGACGAGGGAAGACTGGACGCCCATCGCACTCAAATAGGCGGCATGCCAGGGGTCGAGCGGTCGGTATTGGAGTTTCTCATCCACTCTCGGGGCGAATGCTTGTTCCGGACTTGCATCGGCTGACTCTCTAGCTGCGCCTGACATGGATCGAGTTGGACTATCTGGAGTGATTGCGATCGCGCTAATCGGGTAGTTGCGTTTTGCGATCGCGTCGGTATCGGCAGAATCGACTGGAAAACAACCAATCAGCCCGGATGTCACATCCGCGATCGAACACAAATCGGCGTTGAGATAGATTTGATGTATTTTTTCTGGAATGTCATCTGCGAGAACATTCAATCCTTTGAGAGAGGGGAGGCAGCGCTCACAGATCGATTCAGCAATGACTTGAGCGCTGTCAAATTCGTGGAACCGATAAACGATAACGCGATCGGTACCCAAGAATGCACGGACTTCAGCCACTGTTGCTGTTAAAATCTCTTGCAATTCCAGCGATTGGCGAATCCGGTTGACGATTCGGCGCAGCAAATCTTCCTGATTGAGTTCTGCCTGTCCCACAGTCTTACTCTCTACAATAGTTTTGATCGAGCACCCGGTTAGCGAAAAGTATATGAGTAGTCTCTACATCAGCCTTCTGTAAATTCCCAGCCGGTCAGGACATTAGTCCAAACATGAAAATTTATCAACTCTAAACCTCCCAGCTAGAGCAAGTAAAATTTTTTAATTTTTCTGCACGAAGAAAAACAGTAGAGTAATTTAAGCAAGTCTCTTATGGGTTAATACCATACACTCTTTTCATCAATTGCATAGATGAATAAAACACTCTACGGCAGATACTTGGCAACTGACTAGATCGGTTCAGGCTTTACTCACCCTTAACAGCCCTTAAAAAACAATAAACTCTGGTCAAGGTTTAACTCAATAAAAATCTTGGTAGTATTTCCAGTTTAATCTCTGAAACGTTTGACTGGTTGTCCGCTAATAGCAATTCTCAGTTGCGTGTAGTACAGGGTAGAGGCACGACATGTCGTGCCTCTACAGATTTCTGTATTCTATCAAGTGAAACCCGCTATAAAACTATCCAGAAAGGATATATGGCGAGCTTGAATAAATTGCTAGCGGTCGGTGATTAGTAGTAACCGACAACCGATCGCTTACCGCTGACTCCACAACCTGAATGTCGATTATGCCGTTTAGATTCACAGCAGCAGGACTTACGCAGACACACTAGATATAGTGGTAGAGGAACTCAAGCCCCCTAAGCGAAGAAGACAAACTAATTGTGCTACTCTCAAGTCAAGGTAGAGATTGAACGTCAGGTGTCATTTACAAAGCTAGATTACTGCCAATACTTGCTCAGCTCCCAGACGAATTACACTCTGACAAATTTGGCTGAGCACCTGCAAGTTTTTAGCCATGATACTATTAACCGCTATTTGAGAAGAGAAAAATTAACTCCTCGTTTGCTTTGGGATAATGTTGAACATCTGATTCAAGCGGATGAAGATGGCTCAATAATTTTTGATGATAGTGTTATTGATAAAAGCTTCTCCAATTGTATTGAACTGGTTCGCCGACAGTACAGTGGTACAGAGCATCGTGTCATTCGCGGCATTGGTCTAATTAGTTGTGTGTATGTCAATGTGAAGACCGGACAATTTTGGGTGATTGACTATCGAGTTTATGACCCGGATGGGGATGGAAAGTCTAAGCTAGACCATGTGGCAG
>DATNPC010000243.1:0-20314 GCA_036703375.1 Allocoleopsis sp. | reverse complement strand
TGCGGCTCCTGTAATCACAGCAAGCGGGAGAATCGGTCCGCTTCTAGCAACAGCGGTTAAGGGAATGCATAGGGCTAGCATGCCTGTGGCATAAGCCCAAATTCTTGAGGTTGCAGCAAATCTGATGTCTCTTTCTGATTTATCCTCATACTGATTTGCCATAGGTTTATTCTCATTAAGATAAAAATTATTCTTCTGGTTTAATATACGAAGCTTCAACTGCATGTCGCACTAGGGGAAGGACTTGTCTTTTGGTTTGACGCCCTGCTGCCTCAATTGTTGCAAATTTTCGTTCAATTCCTAGCTTGTCAGTTTAGTCCTAGCGATCGCTTCCTACTTTAAGGTTAAGTATTTTTGCTCAATCTCACTGAAGTACTCTCAACGTTTTCAAGATTGCGCTTGAAAATTGAGTAGTGGAGCATTAAATGCGTTATGACTAATGTGATATGCAACTCGACGCACTGCTCAGACTCAATCGCGTAATTCGCGTCATCGGCTTTGATGACGCTCCCTTCTTACGTAATGCTGGTCAGCCTGTATCCATCTCAGGTGTTGTCTGTGCAGGCACTCGCTTTGAGGGGATGGTTTGGGGACAGATAGAACCGGATGGTTGGGATGCGACAGAGGTCATCTTAAAGTTATTGCTAGGGCGGAAATTCTTGCCCCAACTTCATATCGTGTTGCTGGACGGAATTGCGTTCGGCGGCTTTAACGTGATTGACTTACCCAGACTTTCCGAACAACTCCAACTCCCGTGTGTTGCGGTAATGCGGCGAATGGCCAACTTGGTAACGATAGAACAGGCGATTTATCGTTTGCCAAACCCAGAGCGGCGTCTCCAATTGTTACAACGAGCTGGAACAATTTACGCCTATCCGCCTTTTTTCTTTCAGGTGTGCGGTGCTTGCCCTCAGCTAACGTTCTCAGTACTGCAACGCTTGACGGACTGCGGGAAAGTACCGGAGGCATTACGCCTCGCTCATTTGATTGGTGCTGCTGTCGTCAAGGGAGAAAGTGGCAGCTCTGCTTGAGACGAGATGAAGTATGGATAAAAAGGGAGTGCAGCTCTGTAAATAATTGTTAAGCGGAATTTATTAAAAAATATTGCGACTTATCGCGTAAAGTTGCTAAGGTGTGATTGCAGTGTTACTTCCGATCGATCCTTGTATTTTAGGAGACGTGTTACTTATGCTCTGCGCCAATCCAGCTTCTTCATCGCTTCATTGATTTCTCCCATTGCTTGAAGGATATTTCTCTGGCAGCTCTAGACTGCCTCTCCCAGAAGACGGCTGAGAAATATCTTGGGGATTGTCTGATTACGCGTAGGACAAATCCATGCCATTGCTCATTGACTTGCCTTTTGCATGCTGGCAGTCAAGACGCAAACTTGGCAAAACAAAGTTTCACTCAAAGGCATTTCTCACAGTTGCCAACAACAACGAGTGTTCCCTACAAAATCTCTGCGAAATGCCTTGCTCCTAATGGTTCAGGCCAACTCATAACTTAAATCACGAATCACATTGTTCGTCTCACTGCCTGCGAACAGAAGGCTTCATTGACCAACGCTTACGGTGAAGCCCTGCGTCGCGGCGAATGTGAGATTTCAACTGGAGGATTTTTTAGTCATGAATATTCAAGGAAAAACAGCCCTGATTACCGGGGCATCCCGTGGAATTGGACGAGCGATCGCTTTGGAATTAGCCAAACAAGGAGTCAAACAGCTAGTATTGGTAGCACGCGATCGCCAACGCTTAGCAGACGTGGCGGTTGAAATCCAAGCACTGGGAGTGGAAGTCGTCTCTCTGGCTTTGGATTTGACTCACCCGATTGAAGTGAATATTGCGATCGCTCGTGCTTGGAAAGCTTACGGCCCCATTCATTTGCTGGTTAACTGTGCTGGCGTTGCACACCAAGCTCCCTTTTTGCAGTCTCCACTACCGAAAGTTCAGCAAGAGATTGCTACTAATTTAATGGGAATGTACACGATGACTCGTGTAGTTGCCCGACGCATGGCAGCTCAGCGCGAAGGAACTATCGTCAACGTTTCTAGCTTGATGGGCAAAATAGCAGCACCAACAATGGCAACCTATTCAGCCACCAAGTCTGCAATTTTAGGATTTACTCAAGCCTTGCGCGGCGAACTCGCCGAACACAATATCCGCGTGACAGCTTTGCTGCCAACCCTGACGGATACTGACATGGTGAGAGATTTACAATTGTTTCGCTGGGTAGTGCCAATGACTCCCGAAAAAGTCGCTCAGGCAATGATTGTGGGATTGCGTAAGGACTCACCAGAAATCGTGGTGGGATGGCAAAGCCACTTAGCCGTGTGGTGCAGTCGGATTGCCCCTTGGCTGCTAGAGAGGATTTTACGGATGGCAGCTCCCTTACCCAAGGACAGACAAAAAGGCAATCTTCGACTGAGGCAAGCTGCGGCAATTTCACGCTAAAGCTCTTGGCAATGGGGAGCCTGATTGAGGGCTCCCCAAACTACTTTATGAGTCTACAAATCGGCTTTACCAGTTGAATAACTGTCACTTATAAAGAAGTTTGTACTTCTGCTACTGCTTGTTAATACAGGTGGTTATCAACCTTGATTGTTGCGTTTTTATCGTTACAAATTATCGAGCAATATTACTGGTATCCTCGATCCCTGGCTTAAATGCCTATAAAATCGTGCATTCTCTAGCATCTCCTCTGCTCAAGTGTATTTTGTGATACGAGCTATAATGGATAACATTACTTCTTTGGTTAGATAGTTTGCAGCAAGAAGCAAAACTCTTGACAGAGATATGAGTCGTTCGCTTTTAGCTAAAACTATTAGTATCGAATTTTTTAGCTAATCGGGTTCCTGAACTCAGCAGCCAATTTGCTACAACCAATTCATTGAGCTTCGTGCAAGGAGATAAATATGCTTGGACAAATGTGTTGGCTATCTCAACTTGGAGAGGCGGGAGAAAAGATTTTACATTTACGGACTTCTCCTCATCACCCTTGGCAACCTTACACCGCATTTTCAACCTTAGCCATTCCCGATTATAGAATTCCTGGCGGTTCTAAGGGATGGGCAACTTACCAAAAACTCCTGAAGGCAGGCTGGACATTAGTTCCCACAGCCCAAGCTAACAGTCTCAATCTGGTTACTCCTAGTGAGTTAAAAGCCAGCTAAACGTCTGGTGCTTTAACCTGTGTAATTTGCTTGACCAAAAATAAGATAAGTTGCCAAAATCGCAAGGAGGTTTGGTATTCATCAGATATGAATTTTTTCAGGAGATGCGACCTATCCGATACTCTCCGTAACTTGAATACAGTTTTTCAAGAGTATCGGTAGTACACTCCTAGACACGCAACATGACAGATAATTTCAGAACTGACTAATAAATAGTCAGATGAGACGGCTAACCCATTCTCCAGACAAAAGTTACCGCGAACATTACCCAATCAGCTCAATTCTTATAGGCAGAGCGCTCGTCGATCAAGCCACCTATTTCTGATAAAACGTACAAGGGTCTACCCTTCACTTCTTCATAGATGCGTCCTACATACTCACCTAAAATGCCAATACTGACAAGCTGAACGGCACCTAGGAAGAAAATGGCAATCATAATAGTGGCCAACCCTGTTAAGCGAGAGTTTGGAGCAACAATACGCCAGTAAAGGACGAGCAGTGCCATCAACAGAGCAATCACTGCCGCGATTAAGCCAACGTAAGTCGAAAGTCGCAGTGGCACTCTAGAGAAGGAGATTAGACCAATAGCGGCCAAGGATAGAGACTTGCGAAACGTGTACTGTACTTCTCCGGCAAAACGAGGATCGCGTTCGTAGCAGACAGAAGTTTGCCGAAACCCGATCCAGGAACGCAGTCCTCGAATGTAGCGGTTGCGTTCTGGCATGGCGTTGAGAACATCGACTACATGCCGATCCATTAAACAAAAATCGCCGGTATCCAAAGGAATCTCGATATCTGCAAGACGCCGCAAGAGGCGATAAAACACGTAGGCGGGAAGGCGTTTGAACCAGCTTTCTTTGTGCCGTTTGGTGCGCTGAGCGTAAACGACTTGATAACCCTGTTTCCACTTTTCGATGAGAACGGGGATTAATTCCGGTGGGTCTTGTAGGTCAGCGTCGAGAACGACGATCGCTTCTCCCCGTACAAAGTTTAAACCGGCTGTGACGGCAATTTGATGCCCAAAGTTACGAGCGAGGCTGAGGTAGCAAACGCGGGGGTCTTTTTCGTGGAGGTCTCGTAGGAGGGAAAGAGTGCGATCGCGACTCCCATCATTGACTAAGATTAATTCCATCGGTTCTCCCAACTGGTCCATCACTGCACTGAGTCGTCGGTACAGTTCTGGGATACTTTTTTCCTCGTTGTAGACGGGTATGACCAGGGAATACTTGGGATTCATTCGTTGTTTGTTGTCAGTTGCTTGTTGTTTGTTGTTTGTTTTTACCACTCGGTGATGAATAATAACGAACAACGAACAACTAATTGCGATCGCTATCGACCTAATTTGTTGGGAATTCCGTCACAGCCACCGGGCATGGTTCGCCTGGATTTCTCACCGCACCAGTAACAACAGTAGCGGCGTTGTTCGTCATTCAGGCGCTTGACACCTGTAAAGTTGGCGTTTTCGACGACAGCACCCGTGTGAACGCCAGAATCATAGTTAGGGCGTTTGGTGCGGCTGCGGGGACTTGCCGTTTCCAGCGAGCCGTAGAATAGGTGAACTCCTTTCATGTCAGCCCCAGAAAGATTGGCTTCGTACAAGATTGTTCGAGCCAGATTAGCCCCCACTAGGTCGCAGTTACTGAGATTGGCCTTAACCATATTGGCATCGCTCAACTCCGTCCAGCGTAAATCGGTTCCCGAAAGGTCTGCCCCTGCTAACATGACATTCAGGTCAATGACGCGCACGCCGTAGTCGCGATCTTCTAAGTAACCACCGTTACCATCGAGCATGGGACGACCTAAATGGCGATCGCGTTTTAGAGGGGTGAGCAACCGGGACTGGGAGAGGAACCTCAATACTTTTGCTTTTCCCTGACCATCGACACTGCTCAAAATAGCAGCCGTTCGACCTTCCGAAAATGCTCGTTCTTGAGGCCAGTCTTCTAACAACCCTTCGTTATCTAAGGCCAGATCGGAAACGCCTTGAAAGTAAGAATCAATGGTTTGTTGTTGAGTAATAATATTTTGCTGAATCGTTAAATCTTTGGAAATGATATACTGCCGCCACGCAATGTAGACCGCTAAAATCGCAATCATAATTTGCCCTAAGGCTCCAATCCATTCTGCCAGCGAACCAAATGAATCAGAGTCTATTTGCTTGAGGACTTCCTCAAAACGTTGAATGACACCTGTCAGCGTTGCTAAACCAAAAAGTCCGGCTAAAACGCCTAAGATGGCAACAATTTGCGATCGCTCTTGGGGAGATAGCACTTGATTCACGTATCGCTGCAAGGGAGGCCAAATCACAGGTAGCGATACCAGAAAGCTGGCAATTGCTCCCGCCCACGCAATCCAGAGGTTATCGAGCGTTAATCCCACAATGAGGATAGAGATCGCGACGAGGGTGACTAAGGCGGGTGTAGAACTCCCGGTTTTTGGTTGAATAGTCATCCATTGAGGGTCACGACTAGCTAGCGGCAGCGTAGATAGGTGCATCTCTCGCTCCCGCTTTATGTCTTCTAACGTTCGCTCATTGGTAGCCCTATCAGAAGCAGCACTATTGTCAGTAGCACCGTTGGGACTCTCTGGAGGGGGACTGGACTGACGAGGATCGGGCTGGGGAGTTGTCATCGGTCTCCAAATCGAGCAGGTAGGGGGGAATACATACCCTTATTTGTATTTGTATTTCTACTTAGACGATTCTACCCAAGCCTTGATGAAGACTGTTCAGTACGCAGCGATAGCTTCCTCTAACTTGCCTTGCTCATTCAGAACGTTGCTCAAGCGAAAGTGCGCCTCTGCATAATTAGGATCGATGTCAATGGCTTGCCTAGAAACTAAAGGCAAAAAAAGAGGGAACAGGCTGTTTCCTGCTCCCACTCTTTCTCTATATTTTCGTAGTGCTGTGAGCTAAGCCTCCTAATGTTCCCACCTGTTCGATCTGGGCATCGATAACAACATCAGAGACTGCCAAAGGTGGGAATTGGGCCGCCGCGAGGACGAGAGAATGTGGGTAAGTCAATGCGGGTGATGTTACGGCTTCTCACCGCGAGTCGGTAGCTGACACTTTGTAATTCAGCGTGAAGCTGCCGATTTTCTCGCTGTAGCATCGACACTTTCTCTCTGACGGGTGCCATGCGCTCGGCAAATTTTTGGCGATAAATATGAGGCAGCTCTTGTACTACCTGTTCTAACATGCGCGAGCGATCGGTTAATTCCTGAACCGATTGCCGCAATTGATAAATTTCTTCGTCACGGGTGGTAATTTGCTCTTGATAGAATGTCACCTGCTGCTCGACATCTTGCAGTTGCTCTCGCAAAGCGCGCATTTGGGATTGGTGACGCTCTGAAACCTCTGGTGGGGGTGTGAAGCTGGCATTGCCCTTGACAAGGCGAAACAATTCTTGAGACAGCTGCTGTACCAACTGATCTCTCAGTTGTAACTCCTCCCGCAGACGAGAAACTTCAGTTTGAACCGCTTGTAGGGTTTGGGTTTCAGTCTGGATCACGATCGCTAATAGCTCCGATACTATAAGTACTCCCAGTGGCAGAGGGCGATGGGAAGCGTCGCTAGCGTTAGCACACTCTTGAGCGTCGGCATTAGCCTAGCGTGTCGCTTTTGCTTATCGCTCATCAAATTCCTGTTGCAGCTAATGTACCATTTGCAACGAGGAAATGGCACGTCATAGCTACCTTTGTTTTCAATTGTCCGATCGGGTGGAATAGCGTTTTCATGTCCAGCGGCTAAGGTGAATGATGCTTTTCTCACGTTAGCTGATTTTTCTTTGATAGCAATAAAAGTCTGTCTCCTCTCTAATTCTCTCAGGACAATGAGCTTCGATTAAGATTGAGGTGAATCGAGAGGCATGTAGACCCAATGAGTGCAGCAAACAGCGAAAAAAAGATTAAGTTTGGCACCGACGGCTGGCGGGGGATTATCGCCGATGACTTTACCGTTGCTAACGTTTGCAAAGTGACGCGTGCGATCGCGAGTTACCTAGAAACAGCTTATTCTCAAGACCGTCCTGTTTTAGTTGCCTACGATACCCGATTCCTTGCCGATTGGTTCGCTCAGACAGCGGCTGAAGTTCTAGCCGATTTAGGCTGGACGGTGAAAATGGTCGATCGCGATTGTCCAACGCCAGCGATCGCTTACAATGCACGTCTGCTCAATTCAGCGGGCGCATTGATGTTTACCGCCAGTCACAACCCAGCACGCTACTGCGGCATCAAGTACATTCCCGATTATGCTGGCCCGGCAACCCCTGAAATTACAGACGCAATTGTTTCCCATCTCGAAGAGGCGGATGAGACGTTACCCAGCCGCGAGCATACCGACAAAATTTCTACCTTTGACCCCAGATCGGACTATTTGAAGTTTATCTACTCTCAGATAGATGTCGTGCGGATTCGTAGCGCTCAGTTAAAGGTCAAGTACGACGCCCTTTACTCTACCTCTCGTGGCTATCTCGATACCGTACTCAACTACTGCGATTGTGAGACACAAACCTTTCATGCCACCCGCGATGTTTTGTTTGGAGGCGGCGTGCCTGAAGCGAAGGGAGAGCAGTTGCTGGAACTGGTAAAAGCGGTGAAACGAGATCGAGCCGATTTAGGCTTAGCAACCGATGGTGATAGCGATCGCTTCGCCATTGTTGATGAACTCGGTAACATCCTAACCCCAAACGCTGTGCTGCTGTTACTGGCGCGCCACCTGATTAAAAATAAAGGTAAGACAGGGGCGATTGTTCGGACAGTTGCCACGACTCATTTGTTGGATAATTTCGCGCTCAAGTACGGTCTACCCAGTTACGAAACGCCCGTAGGCTTTAAGTACATTGGGGAGAAAATGCGCGAAACGGACGTACTAATTGGCGGCGAAGAGTCGGGTGGATTGAGCATTATCGGGCATATTCCTGAAAAAGACGGGATTCTGGCTGGTATGCTGGTTGCCGAAGCGATCGCTTATGAAGGAAAACCGTTGAGTCAGTTGGTAGAAGAAGTCGTCGTGGAAGCGGGTGGCCCTCTGCACAACAAGCGTATCGACTTGCATTTAAGTGATGCTTACAAAATAGCCATTCTAGATTCCTTCATCAAAAATCCCCCCGCCGATCTAGCTGGCATCAAAGTCAAAGAAATCGGTCGTAAAGACGGCATCAAATTCTACTTACAAGATGGCAGTTGGGTGTTGCTGCGTCCGTCTGGCACTGAACCGCTAATGCGCGTCTACATGGAGACTGACTCTCTAGAAAAGCAAGCTGAGATTTTTGAAATTCTGGAGTTGAAGATTAATAGACTAGAACCAGTAGAAGTTTAATATTTGTGGTTGTTGGTTGTTTGTGATTGGTCATTGTTTTTTGGTCAATCTCCTGTAACTTCAAGTCTGACGAATAGGTCATCATCAATAACAAACGACCAACCACCAACACCCAACACCTATGAAAACAATTGCTAATCTACTTACATCCCTAGTTCTTGCTGCTTGGATAGGAGCGATCGCGATTCTTTCTATCCAAAATATTATGCCGGTATCGGTGAGGTTTCTCAACTACGAAACCATTCAAATCCCCATTGGGATTGTACTAGCATTTAGCGTCGGCATTGGTGCTATTGTAGGGTCACTTGCGCCCGTTGTTTGGAGACTAACTGGAGGACAACGAGAGCGGTACGACGACGATTACTAAGTCCTGTCATGCGATCGCAAAATCTCGCAAGCAATCGTCAAGAACCCGACTCTAAGCGCCGCCGCCATTCAGCATCAAGTTTGTCTTTGCGTTCGATCTCTTGATCGAGGAGATCGGTTTCGCTGGTATAAACCACATCCTCGTTCTTGATGACGTTTTGAGCGGCAAACTGCTGAGCATAAGCAATCTTTTTCTTTAAGTTAGCGTCTGCCTGACTCAATGCGATCGCTTCCTGCTGCCGTTGTTGGTTTCGGGATTCAATCTGGCGATTTTTGTATTGAATCCAGAAATAACGAATCAGCGGTATCGCCAAAAAACCAATGCCGTATACCAGTAAAAGCCAATAAATCGACTGTACGGAGGCAACGAATCCACCCAACTGAGCGGCTATCTGTCCTCCCCGTAACAGAGAACCTAACATTAAAGCGCCGACTAAATTGACTCCACCTAGCCCGGTAGCCAGCATAATCTGCCCGCTACTGGCTTGACTAAACCGCCAAACCTGCTCTCGCAGATAAGCTGGCACGGATAGATGCTGATGTCTAGAAGCCGCTGTAGTTTGTAATTCTGGAAAGTGATAGACAATCTCGCCGTCAGGACTCACTTCAGGCAAGCCATTGAAGCGGCTTAGCACTGGCAGCATGTAATCTTCGGATTCGCGCTGGTATCCTTTCCCAATATTGTCGAGATACGGTGCAATCTGTTCGGCTGAGACAGCACCTCGGGAATTGCGAATCACGGTACCAATTTCTTGCCAACGGCGTTCTTCTAAGTCGGCATTGGGATTGCCATCCCCAAACAAAAACGAGAAGATGGCTTCTAGGAAATTCATCGCGTTGCTTTCAGACGAATTCCGACGCCGCTGATACTGCCGTTGATTATAGCCCGGATCGAAAAACCAAAAGATGTCCGGCCCAAACCAGAAGTGAGGCACAAAGAATCCGCCGCCACCGCCCCCAGAATGACGACTGCCACCTGAATTATTGTTATTGCTGCTAGAGTTGAGGCTAACAATGATAACTGCGATCGCCACAAAAATTAGGACAATCGAAACGATCAAGATAATCCCGAAGGAAATCCGAATCAGGTAGAACAGGACGCGCCAAATCTTTTCCCACCATTCCTGCAACTGCAACCGCAAGTATTTGTTGCGGAGAATAGAACGAAAGTTTTTGGGAAACAGGTAGGCAATTTCACCGGATTCGGCTACCTGCAAATGTCCGCCTGCATCACTAGCGAGAGCGAGCAATCCTTGTTGTGCCAAATTGATGTTTAATCCTGCCTGAGCAGCAATGTCTCCAACCGTAGCGCGGTAGCCTAGCTGCTCGACAGCTTTCATTATCTTGGGATCGGGAGCCATGTTGTTTAATAACCAATGCCCTACCACTTCCAGTATAGATTTTTGCTCGCTGGCTACCGGTGTAGGTTGTTCTACCTGGAGATAGGAATGCCTAGAGAGTAGCGATTGGGTTGAACGGGCAGTGACGATACTTTATTTTTTCGTTTCTAAAGCTTCTGTGCTACTGCCTTCTGGCAATAATGCCTCTGCCATTCGATAGAATTTTTCTGAAATTCAACTCACGGACTCAGTACATGCTTTATGATTTGGCAATCAGTTTTGTTTGTAGGATCTGAGCTATGACTGCATCCTCTCCTGCCTCAGCATCCCGCGAATGGTGGCGGGGGTTAGCCCTCGTGCTTCTAGCAACTCTGGCTTTATCGCTACAGAATGTCTTGGCAAGAGTTGCTCAATCTCCCAAGGGATTAGCCATTCTCGGAGGCATCACACAACTGGGAGGATATGTCGATCCCGGTGCCAATAAACTTCATATATCACTGTTAGTCCTGTTATTACGGGTTGGTTTCGTCGTACCAATTCTCTGGCTGATTCTACCGGCTATTAAGCCTGGGGCTTGGCAAGAAGCTCGACAAGTCCTCAATGGGAGCGATCGAGGGCTAAAATTACGAATCATCACGGCGGGATTATTGTTATTTGTCTCTCAAACCAGCATTTATTTAGCGATCGCTAGTGTTGGTCCAGCGACTGCTGTTACGATATTTTTCATCTATCCGACAGTAACGACTTTATTAGCTTGGCGGTTATTTGGCGAACGGCCTTCCTGGCAACAATGGCTGGCAATAGCCCTAATCTACGTGGGTTGCATCTGGCTTTCCTTCAGCGTGCCTAATGCCAAATTTCAAGGCGACTTGACAGGAATTGCCACGGCAGTGCTTTCCGGTGTTGTTTTTGCAATGGAAGGAGTGATCGCTCAATCTTGTTTTAGCAAGATTAATCCCGCAACGTTTACGGGGATGATTTTCACCGTGGAATTGATTGCGTTGAGTGCTGTAACGCTTCCGTTTATCCCCTTAGACATCAATAGTGGTTTAGTGCTAATGGGGGGGTTACTTTGCTTGGCGACATTGTCGGGATATTTGTTTAACAATTTTGGCATCAAAACCATCGGGGCTGCGTCTACTGCAATTATTGGTTCAAGTGGCCCTGCTGTTACCGCTCTTTTAGGATTAGTTATCCTCAGCGATCGACTGAACTTAACTCAGTGGGAAGCAATTTTGATCGTCACGATAGGAGTGATATTGATGAATTGGGCAAAGTCTAAGTAATCGGGCTGCTCTGCTCCAGGACAATCTAGTAAGCTGTCACGCTTCTAAGTTGCGTGTTGAGACTGACGGGGGGACGGGGAGATGAGGAGATGGGGAGAGGAATTGAGGGTTTTCTCAAAAACCTGAGGTGTGCAATTTAGATGCGCGTTAGCTTACTATCCCATCATTCGTCTTCAGGAGCTTTGAATTAGGACTCACTCTTCCAGTGCTGTCGTCAAACCCAGTTGAACGCGACTGGTATCAATCGGCGTTGTCGTAGAAACCATCGCTGCCATTAGCTGTTCGGGTTCCACCTTAAACGGTAGCCGATGGATATCGGAACTAGCCGAACAGGCAATTTCGGCGGCTTGGCGTAACTCAGCAAGGGTAATGTTTCCTAAACCCAAAGCATCGAGTGTTTGGGGTAAGCCAATCTCGGCATAAAACTTCAGTAACTGCTGTCGTGCTGACGCTGCCAGTTGGTTACTAGCGATCATCTCTTCTAAACGCAGCTGTACGAGAATTCCGTAAGCGACTTTCTCCCCATGTAAGGCATCGTGTGCGGCTGGAAGATGCGTCAAGCCATTGTGAACGGCATGGGCAGCCACAGTACGACACTGCGCTCCTCCTAAACCCCCAATCACACCAGCCAGTAGGACTGTGGCATCCACCACTTCTCGCCACGCCTCGCTCCCTGGTTCTTTGAGCGCTTCTGCTGATTTTTGAAAGAGGATATCTCGCAATACTCTCGCCTGCTGGACAGCGGCAATAATCAGGGTGACGGGAGAACTGCCACTACTGACTGAGGCTTCGTACCACTTGGCTAAGGCATCCCCAATCCCAGCGACTAAGGTGCGCTCCGGTGCTGTCTGAATCACGCTGTAATCTAGCACTAACAAGTCTGGACAGCGCTCCAAGGCAACATCGTAAAGGAAAGCACCTCGATCGGAATAAACATTGGAGAGTGCCGTCCAAGCGGCACAGGTAGCCGCAGAGGTGGGAACGGTAACGATGGGTAACTTGCATTGGTAAGCGAGAAGTTTCGCCGTATCTAGGGCTTTACCGCCGCCGATGCCAATAATTACGTCAGCTTGATGCGAAGCAACGGCAGCTCTTAGTGAGGCTAGGGATGTCTCGCTGCAATCGGGGCTGTAAGAGGCAGAAGCATGGCTCAGCTGTTGCTGTTCTAAAATGGGTTGCAACTGTGGGGTGAGAGTAGCTAAAGTGCGATCGCCTCCCACGACTAATGGACGCTGCCCCAAACGCGCGATCGCTTCTCCAGATTGTTCGAGTGCCTGAAAACCCCGTAATACTTGAGCGGGTGCAACAGTTAAACAGAGCAATGAGGTAGGGGCTTGGTTCATCGGGCCTGTAGCAGAAACGTTAATTGAGGATGATACTACCGCCACTCAAGGGCGGCAATGTGCTTTGCAGGAATAGACCCCCATCCTATCAAAACAGCCCTTGTCTCAGCAGGCAGTGTTTCTGCTGTTGATTAATCTTCAGGCTAGACGAAGAAAATGAGGAGAGTTAAGCTTTAGAGCTCTTTAACCATGGATCGTTCCATCGGGTAGGATTGCCCCAGTTAAAATAGCTCCAGTTAGTTTGACCAAGAGTCGATCTTTTGACCCAACCCTAGCCCCTCTTAAGTCAGCCCCTCTCAAGTCAGCTCCACTTAAGTCGGCTCCAATCAGGTTAGTTTCCCGCAAATTAGCGTTAGACAAATTGGCTTGAAACAGGTTAGCTCTAAATAGATTGGCTCGCTCCAGGCTAGCTCCCTGAAGATTGACATTATGTAGAAAGGCATCGCTCAGATTGGCATTACTCAGGTTAGCGTTACTCAGGTTTCTGCCGGATAAGTCTTTTTCTTTCAAGTTCGCTCCCCGAAAATCAGCCCCACTTAGATCGGGGGGTTGCTGAGGACGCTGATAATGAGATTGAGACCACGATTGCGAGTAGGAGTAAGAGCGAGGAGGCTTTTTAGGTTCTCGTGGTGGTGCTGGCGGCGGTGATGGCTGTGTTTTGCCGTTTTTGTTCTGGGCGTCTTTTTGCATCGATCGCAATCGATCGCGGGCGTCATTAATTTCTTTGAGTTTTTCCTGAGCCTTTTCCCGCAACCGATTATTTTCTTTCGGAACGCGATCGGGGTGCCAAATAAACGCCAAATCCTTATAGGCCTGGTTCACCTCTTCCAGTGACGCTCCAGGCTCAAGCCCCAGTACTATATAGCATCGCTCCAGCTCATTCATCGACATCACCTTCGCATTTTCAGTCTCGCACTACTTATAGACAAGCTTCTACCTAGATAGACAGGGCTTTTGTGCAAAAACATATTGGCTACCTAAAGTTGAAAGCGCGAGCAACGGGACGCCAAGCGCGTCTGCGATCGCTCGACTCTCTCTTCTCATCATTTTGCGATAATTCGCCGCTTCTAGCAGCTACCTACGGATTGAGCCGAAGCAGCACCTCTCTCTTGGGGCGCGATCGCTATATCTGTCTGTAGCAAGGTTAACCAATTTTGTAGATTTTTTAAAAAGTATGACAGAGATGTAACAAATTCATCTCTGTCGCTCAGACAACAGAACAAGCACTCATTCTTTGGAGATTTGTCATATGACTTTTGCAACCGATAACACTACAAAACAGGCTTTAAAAACCTTTCAGGGCTTTGATGTTGATACTAAACTCGCCATTCTATGGTTTGGTTACTTAGACATCAAAGACCAACTGACGCCTGCCAACCAAACGTCTGCCCAAAAAACGGCTGAAGTGCTGTTTAATCAAATCCAAGCCTTGCCCCAACAAGAGCAACTCCAAGCGCAACGAGACATCATCAGTCGTGCAGATACCTCCATTACCCGCGCCTACCATGCCTTAAGTTCCAGCGCTAAGTTAGATGTGTGGCTGCGCTTAGCACAGGCGATGGAAAAAGGCACGGTTATTCAGCTGCCGGATGGCTACGAACTACCTGCCAAAACTCAAGAGTTTACGAACCAAATCAAACAACTGGATTTCGAGCAACGGATTAATTTTATGCGTAGTGCCGTCATCGAAATGGGCGCTAATGCATAGCATTACCAATTAACGCTAGTGCTAGCTAAATAGCACTGGTGACATAGAGACATAAAAATGTATTTCAATGAGTTCGGCATCGTTTATGCCGAACTCATTACATTGTGTTAAGCGATCGCCTTCTCAAAACAGCACTAGTGCAGCGTGGCAGAAATAATTATCCAGTTGAAAAAGATTAAAAAGCTTACTATACAAGCTTTCTTGCCTTCTACCTTCTGCCTCCTGACTTCTGCCTTCTTGCACTAGTCGGAAGAAAGGGTGGTAGCGGATCTTACAGTTTCAGGTATAGGTTGCTTGCTGATTTGGCGAGAGGGAAAAACTACATGTTTAACGAGGCCGTTGAATACCCCTACTTCCCATCCCAGACCCCACAGCCACTCAGTAAAAGCTGTTTTGTTGTGGATTCGTATAAACCCCTTGGGTAGATACAAACAAATAGCCAAAAGGTACCTTAAGACAGGAAGCTTGCCCCAGTAGATATCAGGCTCGTGCTTCTTCCGCAGCAGGATGTGCGCCTCACCCCAACGTTTTCCTTGACGGTACATGGCTCGGTACTGACGACGATAGCGGTAGTGGATGATGGCGTTCGGTATGTAATGAAGCTCAATTCCTAAATACTGAGCTCTCCAACAAAAGTCAGTATCCCAGCTACCCAACACAGACTCGTCAAATTCACCGACTGTGTTGTAGACTGACCGCTTCATGCCAATATTGCAACCACTCGCGTAGGGTAAGTAAGGCGGCAGGGTACATTGTATGAGTTTTTTCTCCTGATTATGCTCGCCAGTGCCTAACTGCCAAGCTTCATTGAATTTTCTATATTCCAG
Organism: Allocoleopsis sp.; assembly: GCA_036703375.1. GTDB lineage: Bacteria > Cyanobacteriota > Cyanobacteriia > Cyanobacteriales > Coleofasciculaceae > DATNPC01. The sequence goes on along the minus strand of DATNPC010000243.1, from coordinate 4,958 downwards.
AGCACCAGCAACGAAGTCGTACTGCCTCAGAGCTTCGCCCATCGCTGTTAACCAACCCGGTGCCACTTCATCATCCGATTCACAAAATACAACGGCATCACCCGTTGCTGCCTTTACACCAGTGTTGTAGGAATGTGCCACGCCTCGTCGTGGTCTGGATGGATCGTGTGCTTCTACAATTCGTAAATTGGGTAAACGATCTCGATATTGCTCTACAATCGCCATTGAATTATCAGTCGAGCCGTTGTTGACGACAACGACTTCCCAGGACTCAGACCATTGCTGCTGTGTCAGTGCTTCAAGTTGAATAGCAATAGTTTTTGCTCCATTGAAGCAAGGCAGGATTACACTGATTTTCATGAGAACGCCTCAATGTAAGTACTTAATCGCGAAGTGAAAAACAATCTCGGAAAGATTAGTTTGAAAAGATTTGTTCTTATCGATCAGTTTCACACATTCAGTTGATTTGACATGAAACTTTGCTAAAGCTTTACATCCCTCTCAGATGTATTATTTGATACAGTAAATGGCGCAGATGGTTGATTGGAGGACTGTTTTTTATTTGATTAAAGATTAAGCATATAGATGAGAAGACAGGAAAAATAGTAAAGCGATCGCCTTCTCAAAGGGTTATCTTCCCGTTGTTTCAAAGTGGATAGGCTTGAGTCGAGATAACAGGCGATCGCTAAACCTGAAAAAACTTAGTACGCTAATCAAATAGATTCTCTGTAAAGACGTTTGCTATAGGCCTCTAACCACTACAACTGACACTACCACCCTTGCATAATTTGCTGAAGCTCCGCCACATTCAAATAATCGCTAGCAAATGCTTGGCGTAACAGATTATTGGGAATAAACTCATCATATTTTTGTAATTTTGGGGCTTCTTCAAAAGCAACTAAGTCAGTCTCCGTCAAATCCTTGCTGGAAACCTTAACAATTTGCTCGTAAAGTTCTTGGGATGTGCTTTTTCTTAAGGTGACAACCAGATAATAGGGAGAGACGCCGCTAAGTTTCCGGATGTCTAAATAGTCTCTCACAAAGAAATTGAGAAAGCGCTCTAAGGTACGGTAAGCAACGGTACCCATCCAGGGAAAAATGCAGTAAGTATTATCTTCTTCTAAGGAGAAAATGGTTCTTCGCTCCAAGCCAGCCATTCGAGCGAGTTGACGAGCGGCGTTTAATCGATCTTTTGCGGCTTGTTGCAAGTAAGGATATTGAGCATCTTCCAACAAAACCTTTCGCATACGGCCCAAAATTTTGCTGTGAATGCTAACGCTGCCTCCACGCCAAGACGTACTAGCAATTCCCTCAGTTTCCTTAACATAGATAGTTTTACTTTTCTTATCAATATCTACAACATGCCAAGTTCTCCCGGCTAGGGCAAACTGATTCCCTGAGGGCAGAGGCATTGCAATGCTACCAATTTCCTTAGATTCATCTCGAACAACATACTCCACATTGTCAGAAAAGACGGCATAAAAACGGAAGTTGCGGACAATACGTTCTCCCGTGACACCAATGATGAGTCCCCCGGTTTCAGTTTGTTGAATATGGTCAATATCGATCAGATAGCGGAGTAATTGTCGAAAATCGTCTTGAGAAATGGCAGCAAAAGGAGGTAGGGTTAAAACCTGTTGGGCGAGGGCAGTGGGTGAGAGTTCTCCCATCGCCGTTAAGATGCTCATCGTCTGGTGATACAGCAGGCTGAAGGGATAGCGAAGTGGCTGTATCGGCTCAATCCAGCGTTCTTCTAGATACAGTTGGATAATCGCAATGCACTGCAACAGTTGCCAGGGAATTCGTTCGGGTAGCGACTCTTCACCCAATGGTTCATCTTCGGTGCAAACAAAGCGCATATCCGCAGGACTACCGCGTCTCCCAGTACGTCCCAACCGCTGTAAGAAACTAGCAACAGAATAGGGAGAATCCAGTTGAATCACCCGTTCCAATTGCCCAATATCAATGCCTAATTCTAGGGTGACAGTTGCGGCAGTGACAGCAGGGATAGAGTCGCGCATCGCCTCCTCTGCTGATTCTCTCAAAGGGGCAGAAATACTGCCGTGATGGACGTGATAAACGTCGGGGAAACCTTCAGCTTGGGCGAGTTGTCGTAAATTAGCGATCGCAGATTCTGCTTTGGTACGATTGTTGGCGAAGATGAGGCACTTGCGGGATTGGCTGAGTTTGAAGATGTATTGGTAGTAGGAATTGGCTAATCCATCATCATCAGCAAGGTAAAAATGTTCTACAGCTAGTTGAACTTTACGTTGTCCCCCTTGAATTTCAGGAGTAATAACGGGGGTTTTAGTTCCTGACTGTAGCCAGTCTTCAGCCAGTGAATAGTCGCCTAGGGTTGCCGATAAGCCGATGCGACGCGGAGGCTTTTTCATAATTCGAGATAGGCGTTCGAGTTGGCAGAGAATTTGGCAACCTCGTTCGGAACCCATAAAAGCGTGGATTTCATCAATAATTACAAACCGCAAATCTCCGAACAAGCGAACCAGTTCAGCGTGCTTGTTAATCAGTAGACTTTCTAATGATTCGGGAGTAATTTGAAGGACGCCTTGGGGATTTTTTAGCAGCTTTTGCTTGTGACTTGGCGAAACATCGCCATGCCATGCCCAAACAGGGATATCGGCTTCCTTGAGTAGTTTGTTGAGGCGTTCAAATTGGTCGTTAATCAGTGCTTTAATTGGACCAATGTACAAAACGCCAATCGTTGACGAGGGGTTTTGGTGGAGTAGCGTCAAAACGGGGAGAAAGGCCGCTTCTGTCTTGCCGGAAGCGGTACCTGCGGCGACTAATAGATGTGCATCGCTATCCAAGATGACTCGGCTGGCTTCCACTTGAACCTGCCGTAGTTCAGTCCAACCATGACTGTAGATGTAGTCCTGGATGAAGGGGGCAAGCCTGTCAAAAGAGCGATCGCTCATAAACGTAGTTGTAGAGTGTTAGAACGATAATAACGATCGGATGGAGCCCAAGCGATCGCGTGTAATGTATCGGTTTGACCTAACAGAGAATTTTAGCGGAGTTCAGTTCAGATGAGTGCCTTAACTCTACAATTACCTCCAGTTCTCAAACTGAGTGACGAGCAGTTTGAGCAACTTGCTGCTGTGAATCAAGATTTGCGATTGGAACTTACGGCTGAGGGAGAATTGATTATCATGCCACCGACGGGGGGAGAAACAGGAAACCGCAACTTTGATTTAATAGGTCAAGTCTGGTTGTGGAACCGTCAAGCTGATTTGGGAAAGGCGTTTGATTCATCGACAGGATTTCGGTTGCCGAAAGGTAGCACTCGCTCCCCAGATGTTTCTTGGGTGAGGATGGAACGATGGGAAGCTTTGACTCAGGAGCAACGTAAGAAATTTTTGCCATTGTGTCCTGATTTTGCCATAGAACTGGTTTCGGAAACGGATGATTTAGACGATGCTCGGCAGAAGATGCAGGAATACTTGGAAAATGGTCTGCGTTTAGGCTGGTTGATTATTCCTAAAACTCAACAAGTAGAAATTTATCGTCCAACCCGTATGGTTGAGGTTTTACAATCTCCTACGAGTTTATCGGGTGAAGATGTTTTACCGGGATTTGTGCTGGATTTGCAGCGGATTTTTGCTTAAGTATTTCCAATTTCTTTGTTAAACATTATCAGCGGTGACTTGGTGGCGCTGGACATGGGGAATGAATTTCTATGTAGGAAGCATATCCGAAGGGAATATTAGATGTACTTTACTGCTCCAAGCATCGCTATATTTGGCTCGGAACACCTCAAAAAAGCTATTTTTCAAGGAATAACCCCCACTTGGGATTTTTCTATCATCAAATAATTAAAGTAAGTTTAAAAAAATGAGATTAATTTTTATGAACAAAGAGTTTCTATCGGATTATTCTGAGGCAAAGTTATGTGTTAAGAATAACAGCTCTTTGAAGAGTTAAAGAGTAATACCGGTTTTCTCGAATCAATAGAACCAGCTAGGAGTCCGAGACCAGTCAACTGAACAATAAAGCCTGATAGCCGAAGTAGGGTGAAATTCCCAGGTGGAGAAGAATTGAGCAACGTATTAAAAGGCGATCGCGGCAGATCTATCTCTTGTAAAAGTATAAGGGAAGCGTCATGTTCATCTATCCGTCCGGTTTCGTAGTTATCAATACCGTTCTTTTTGTAATCGCTCTCTTCCTGTTGATTCCAATTGCGGTTCTGTTTATTGAATGCATGGCAGCATTATTACCAAGTCGAGGTCAGCCAGGGAATGTCAGTGTTCCCCGACCCAACGTATCTGTTTTGATTCCAGCCCACAATGAAGCCTCATGTATTGGTAAAACGCTCTCGGCTTTAATGCAACAATTAACAGAACAAGATCGCGTCGTAGTCATTGCGGATAACTGCACTGATGAAACCGCCGCCATCGCTAGGTCGTTTAGTACTACGGTACTCGAACGAATTGAACCCGATCGCAGGGGTAAAGGATTTGCCTTAGACTATGGTTTAAGGTTTATCCAGGCTAATCCACCCGAAGTGGTTGCGATCGTCGATGCCGACTGTACTGTTCATCAAGGTACAATCGAGCGGCTAGCTCGGATGGCAGTTGCTCTGAAGCGACCTGTTCAGGCAACCAACCTCTTGGCACCACCAGCCAAACTAACGCCAAAGGATACAGTTTCGTCACTAGCATTTACGGTCAAGAACTTAGTTCGTCAGAGGGGATTGAGGCGACTGGGGCTGCCGGGGTTGTTAACCGGTACCGGCATGGCTTTCCCTTGGTCATTAATTGGCGAAGCTTCTCTAGCCAGCGATAACATTGTCGAGGACAAGCTGCTAGGTTTAGAGCTGACGCTTGCCGGACATCCCCCAGCGTTTTGTGAGGAGGCGCTAGTAACAGGGTGTTTGCCACAGGAGGAGCAAGCTGCCAAGACTCAACGGACGCGCTGGGCTCACGGTCATTTGCAAACTC